>JBILPY010000425.1:0-4270 GCA_044373575.1 Prosthecobacter sp.
TATCAGGAACTTCTGCCAAACATGATCAACGACTGGCGAACCCGCTGGAACAGCGAGCTCAGCTTCTACATCGTGCAGCTCGCTAATTTCGGAAACGGCCAGCCTGTGAGCAAGGAGGCCGGTCTCTCCGACACCTGGGCCGAGCTGCAAGAGGCGCAGTATCTCACCGCGATCACTCTGCCCAAAACCGGCGTCGCAGTCATCAATGACATTGGCGACGAGAAAGACATCCATCCCAAGAACAAGCAGGAGGTCGGGCGTCGTCTGGCTTTGTGGGCGCTGGCAAAGGATTATGGCCGTGCCGAAACCGTCTTCAGCGGCCCCATGTTTAAAAACTCGATGATCGAGGGGAACAAAGTGCGCGTGCAGTTTGATCATATCGGCGGAGGCCTGAAGACGCGCGATGGCGGCGGACTGAAGCATTTCCAGATCGCCGGTGAAGATCAGAAATGGGTCTGGGCGCAGGCGAAGATCGAGAACAACGAAGTCATCGTCTCCAGTGACGACGTGGCAGCGCCTGTCGGTGTTCGCTACGCCTGGGCTTCCTGGCCCGAGGGAGCAAATCTGATCAATGCCGAAGGCCTGCCCGCGAGCTGCTTCCGTACGGATGAGTTCATCCCGAGCACCTTGGGGGTGGTTTCACCCTTCCAGGAAGTGCTGAAGGCGCAGGCGAAGTGAAACAGGCTACAGCAGCGTGCTGTCGTCCTGCTTCTCCAGGCGGCCGATCTTCTTTTTGATCGTCTCCAGATGCACGGTCATCTCGTGCAGCGCTTTCAGGCTGTCCTTCATCGTCTCGTCGTCTTTGAGATGGGGCAGGGCAGGGTGGATCTTCATCATCTGGAGCGCGATGGTCTTAGCGGCGTCGCGGATTTGCTGGATGGCTTCGGGGCGTGTCATGATTGGGCGACATTGGGCAAAGGAAAGGCGTCTGGCAACAGCGGGAGTTGTCAGACCTCCGCACGGCGTCTAAACAAAGCCATGGATCTTCGTCATTTGCGTTATTTTCAGGCTGTGGCCGAGGAGCTGAGCTTCTCCAAGGCAGCTCGTCGCCTGCGTATCGCCCAACCCGCGCTCTCGCGTGCCGTCCAGGAGCTGGAGCAGGACCTCGGCACACGCCTTATTGATCGCAACCGCCGCACGGTGTCGCTGACCCCTGCGGGCACCGTCTTACTCGGTGAGACCGCCGTGGTGCTGGAGCGGCTGGATGAATCTCTGCGCCGGGTGAAACGCACCGCTGCGGGCGAGGAAGGCGAGCTGCGGCTCGGCTACATCGGGCCACCGACACAGCCTTTCCTCGGCAGACTGTTGGCAGAATACCGGCTTCGTTTTCCCAAAGTCTCTGTGCATCTGGAAGAGCGCACGCCTGAGCGCGTGTGGGAGATGGTGGCGAAGGGTCGCCTGTCAGTAGCACTCACGCGGCCCGTGCCTGGCCAGGGCGAGCGTGCGCTGAGTACCTTGCTGCTGCGTCAGGAACCCCTTGGGATCGTCGTTCGGGCAGATCATCCACTGGCGGAAAAGAAATCCATCGCCTGGAAAGACCTCTCGCAGGAGCCGCTCATCATACTCGCCCGCCGGGAAGGCGTGGGCCTGCATGATGAGATCCTCGCTGCGTGTCGTGCGGCTGGCTTTGCCCCGCGTATCTCACAAAGTCCGAGCTTGATGGGCACGGTGCTGACCTATGTCGAGGCTGGTTCAGGTGTCGGCATCGCGACCGACAGCGTGGCGGCCTCCTCCATGCCAACCTGGCTTCGTTACGTGCCGGTCACACCGGAACACAGCGTGCCCCTCGTCATGGTCTGGAATCCTGATGAACTCAGCCCCTCCGTGAAAGCCTTCCGCGATCTGATGAGCGAGTGGCTGAAGGACGGGAAGCTCTGGAGCGGGACCTGAGATCAAGCTACACGACTGCCATCATACTGGCTGAGCGGTTTATCGACATGGATCCGAGCCGAAAAGCCATGTCTAGCCATTGGATCACCCTTTCTGATCGATCAAAAGCCATGTCTAGCCGCTGAAAAGCCATGTCTGCACGATGAGTCTTTATTGCTTCACGCCGCCTACCTATGGGTAACCGATGAATAGACATGTCTAAACACCGGCTAGATCTTGCTAATCATCGTTTAGCAATACTCAATGGGCCGATATTTATGACTCGACGGATAATTCCATCAATTCCATAAAACAGAGCCTATCAATCATGAGAATGCTCGAATGGGGTGAATGGGCCATTTTCACCGTCTCAGACGGGCATCACCGCCGGATTACACGTCTTCGTCCACATCGCCTTCACCGGCCTTTTTGCCGCGCAGCTTGGCTTCCATCATCGCGTCGAGATCGCCGTCCATGACACCGGAGATATCGCTGGTTTTTTCGCCGGTGCGCAGATCTTTGACCATCTGGTAGGGTTGGAAGACGTAGCTGCGGATCTGGCTGCCCCAGCCGATGTCGGTTTTCTCGCCGTATTGGCGGGCGACTTCGGCGGTGCGTTTGTCTTCCTCAATCTGGTAGAGCTTGGCCTTGAGCATCGCCATGGCTTTGGCGCGGTTCTTTGGCTGGCTGCGCTCCACCTGACAGGCGACGATGACGCCGCTCGGGATGTGGGTGATTCGCACGGCGGTTTCCACCTTGTTGACGTTCTGGCCGCCTTTGCCGCCTGCGCGGTAGGTATCGACTTTCAGATCGTCGTCGCGGATGTCGATGTTGATGTCCTCTTCGTTGTCGGGCGTGACGTCGATGGAGGCAAAGGAGGTGTGGCGTTTCTTCGCGGCATCAAAGGGGGAGATGCGCACGAGGCGGTGCACGCCGCGTTCGTTTTTGAGGAAGCCAAAGGCGTTCTCGCCCTGGATTTCCAGCGTCGCGGAACGCGTGCCCACGTCGTCGCCTTCCTGATGGTCGATGATCTGGACCTTGTATCCCTTTCGCTCGCACCAGCGGACGTACATGCGCATGAGCATATCCGCCCAGTCACAGGCCTCCGTGCCACCGGCACCGGAGTGGATGATCAAGAAAGCACTGCCGCGATCAAACGGACCCGCGAGCAGGAGATCGAGCTCATAGGCAGCGATGGCTTTGTTGATGCCATCAAATTCGCTCTGCACTTCCTTGATGCTCTGCACATCGCCCTGCTCCTTCGCGAGTTCGATCAGGACGGGGAAGTCTTCCACGCGTGATTCGAGACCACCGAGCGGCTCGATCTGCTTTTTGATCACGTTCGCGCGGTCGATGACCTTCTTCGCGGCGTTTTGGCTGTCCCAGAAACCTGGGGCGGTCATTTTATGTTCCAGAGCGTTGAGCTCTTCGGTTAGCTTCGGTACGTCAAAGATACCTCCGGAGTTCGATCAGGCGGCCTTTAAGGCTCGCCACGTCGAACGCCTGGAGGTCAGTCAGGACGGACTTTGAGTTCGTTTCCATGGGGCGCGGGGTTTAAGGCATGAGGGCAGAGGATGCAAATGGGAATCACGTCTGTTTCCGGACGTTGCCTGTTTAAGCGCAGACGTGGTCCCGAGCTATGAACGATGGCGCGTTTGATCGAAAACAGGCAGGCTCACTGTGACGGTGGTGCCGCCGTGCTCGAGGCTTTCGATCTGGATGCTGCCGCCGTGGAGATCGACGCAGCGTTTGACTATGACGAGTCCCAGCCCGGTGCCGCTGTGCTGGCCGACATTGCCGGCGCGATGGAATGCCTGGAAGAGCCGGGCGAGGTCCGCCTCGGGGATGCCGATGCCGTGATCCCGGATGATGCAGACGACGTCGCTGCCCTGGCGTGTGAGACTGAAGTCCACGGGGCTGCCTTCGGGGGAGTATTTGACGGCGTTGCTGAGGAGGTTGGAGAAGATGTGGCGGAGGAGGGCCGGATCGGCCAGGGCCTGCTCCTGGAGATCGGTGATTTGGAGGCGGATGGGGCAACGGTGTTTGGTGGCGGAGAGGCCTTCATCGACGAGCACGGCGGCGAAGTCGGAGAGATCCAGCGGCACGGGGGAGCAGCTCATGCGGCCATCTTCGACTTTGCCGAGCACGAGCACCTCCTCGATCATGCCGGACATGATCTGGGTGCTCTGGATGATGTTGTCCATCTGAGTGCGGCGGGTGCCTTCATTGAGCCGCTCGGCATGGTTGCGCAGCAGCTCGGTGGAGCTGAGGATGACGGCGAGCGGGGTGCGGAATTCATGGCTGACCATGCTGACGAAGCTGCTCTTCAGATCACTGACTTCTTTTTCACGGGTGAGATTGGCCTGGAGGTCGATCTGGCTGGCTTCGAGCCGGGCATTGG
>JBILPY010000426.1:0-4264 GCA_044373575.1 Prosthecobacter sp.
CTTTGTCGTCGCTCGCTGGAATGATCCTGCTCATCTCCGCCGCATCGTCGATGCTCATCACGGCCAGATCGCAGCCATCGTCTTCGAGCCCATCATGTGCAACACCTGCTGCATGGAGCCCACGCCCGGCCTCATCTCCACCATCCGCGAGCTCTGCGACCGCGATGGTATGCTCATGATCGCCGATGAAACCATCACTGGTTTCCGATTCGCTCCCGGCGGCGCTCAGGAGTATCTCGGCTTCACGCCCGACCTCACCATTTTAGGCAAAGCCATCGGCGGCGGAGTGCCCTTCGCGGCGCTCGTTGGCAAAAAATCCGCCATGGCAAAGATCATCGATGGCAGCGTCGTCCACGCTGGCACCCTTAATGGCAACCCACTCTGCCTAGCCGCCTCGAAGTGGTGTCTCGATCACGTCATTGGTTTGGGGCAAAGCCACCCTCAAGTCGCCAACGACCTCGGCAAGCAACTCATGACCGGCCTGCGTGCGCTCGCTGATAAACACAACATCCCGCTTCGCCCACAAGGCCCCGGCCCCGCCTTCCATGCTGTCATGCTCAAACCCGGTGCCGCCGAAGGCCCGATCAACGACTACCGCGACTACGTCCGCCGCCAAGACGCCCCGCGCTGGACACATCTCCGCACCTGCCTCCTCGAACAAGGCGTCCGCGCCATCGAACGAGGCCTCTGGTTTGTGAGCCTCGCTCATCGCCAGCAGGACATCGACGAAGCGCTCGCCAAAGCCGACGCCGCCTTTGCCAAACACGCCGCCGAGTGGAAAGCCGCCTGACCAGCCATGAAGAAGCGTGTCCTCATCGCCGGCCTGTTTCACGAGACGCACACGTTTCTCGATGGAACCACCGGCCTCTCCGACTTCCAGATCCAACGCGGTGAAGAGATGCTCCGCTGTGAGGGCGACAGCTCCCCGCTCGGCGGAGTCCTCGCCTGTGCTAGTGAGTTCGGCTGGGAGGTGCTGCCCACCGTCGATTATCGTGCTCAACCCAGTGCGATCGTTGAAGATGAAGTGATTGAAACCTTCCTGTCCGATCTGGTGACTCACTCGAAGCGGCATCTCGAAGACGGCGTCGATGCCATTTACCTCGTCTTGCATGGCGCGATGACCTCGCAGTCGCTTCAAGATGTGGAAGGCGAAGTCTTGCGGCAGTTGCGATCTCTGCCCGGCCTCGCCGACGTGCCCCTGTTCGGCGTCTTCGACCTTCACGCCAACTTCACACCGCGCATGGCAGCGCTCTCGCATTGCCTTGTCAGCTATCGCAAAAACCCACACACCGATGGCCGTGAAGCCGCCTGCATCGCTGCGCAGCATCTTCAAGAGGCGCTGACCACAGGCATCCTGCCCAAGCAGCAATGCCTTGTCACTCCGCTCATGTGGCCACCCACTGGCACAGCCACCGCGAATGATCCCATGCTGACTCTGGAGAGCATGGCTCGCGAAATGGAAACACGTTCGGGCATCACGTCGGTCAGTGTCGTCGCCGGATTCTCCTTTGCCGATACCGAGCACACCGGCGTGAGCTTCGTCGCCAGCGGCACCGATGATACTACTGTCTCAAAGTGCCTCCAACAGCTCGCCGACAAAGCCCAGGAACTTCGCGAACTCGGTAACGTCACCGATCCACCGCTGGCCGAAGTCATGGCAAAGCTCCCCAGCTTTGCCAACGGCCTCACCGTCCTTGTCGAGCCTTCCGACAACATCGGCGGCGGTGCTCCCGGTGATGGCACAGGCCTTCTGCGTGCCTTGATCGAGCATGAAGTCGCCAACAGCGCCATCTGCATCGCCGATCCTGCTGCCTCTGAAAAAGCCCGCGCGTCTGGCATCGGTTCGAAGGTCACGCTCAGCATCGGTGGTAAAGGCAGCCGACTCGATGCAGGGCCCGTCGATCTCGAAGTCGAAGTCATCTCCCTCAGCGACGGCCGCTTCGAACTCGAAGACAAACAAAGCCACCTCGCCAGCATGTGCGGCGACCGCTTCGACATGGGGCCGAGTGCCGTCGTGCGTCACGCAGGCATCACCATCCTGCTCACCAGCATCAAGACCCCGCCCTTCGATCTCGGTCAGTGGCGCAGTCAGGGCATCGAGCCCACGAAGCTCTCCGTCATCGCTGTGAAGGCCGCTGTCGCGCATCGTCGCGCCTACGATCCCATCGCCGCTCGCATGTTCTGGGTAGACACGCCCGGCCCATGCAGCAGCAACCTCAAAACACTGCCTTACAAGCACATCCGCCGCCCCATTTACCCGCTCGATTCATGACTCATCCGCTCGTCTCCTACCCCTGCAATCCCGACACGCCGACCTCGCACCTGCCCTTCAGCCCGAGCGTTGTTGTCGGCGATCTCATCTTCGTTTCCGGCCAAGCCAGCGTCGATGAAAAGGGCAACATCGTCAGCGACAGCTTCGAAGGCGAATTCCGCCGCAGCGTCGAGAATCTTCGAAAAGTCCTCGAAGCCGCCGGCAGCGATCTCGCCCATGTCGTGCAGACCCGAAACTACGTCCGCGATGCCGAAGACGTGGCTCTCTACAACCAACTCTACCGCGAATACTTCTCCGATCCCAAACCCGCGAGAACCACCATCACCAACTGCCTACCACCGAGCCTCCGGTACGAGATCGAAGCTGTCGCAGTCAGGAAATCATAAATCATAAATCGCCCGATGCTCATCGACTGCCACAACCACCTTGGTGCCGACCTGCTCTTCTACCTGCACGGCGACTTCCCGTATTCCCAGCAGCTCGTCCAAATGCAGCAGGAAGGCGGCGCGCTTGGCATCACGCATTGGATTGCATTTCCCTTCGTGAGTTATGCAGCCATGGACGTCACGCAGTTCCGCAGTGGTGGCATCGGCTTTGGCAAAGGTGGACTCGAAACGGTGCCGTATGCTTTTGAGAACCGACGCTTGCTTGAGGAATGCCAGAAGCTCTTCCCTGAGGAAGGTAAACGCATCCTTCCCTTCGTCATGGTCGATCCCATGCGCTGCGCCGACGCGCAGGCCGTCGAACTCATCAAGCTGCGCAGCGAATACCGCTTCCACGGCATCAAGATCCAAAGCACCATCATCCAGTCCGACATCAAGCGCCTCGCGCATGAGGGCAAAGTCTTCCTCGATCTCGCTCGCGAGTGGGACGTGCCTTTCATCATCCACAGCAGCGTCGCCAAAGACGATCTCTGGGCGCAAGCGCATGACATCATCGACATCGCCGAAGCCAATCCCGACATCCGCTTCTGCGCCGCGCATTCCTGCCGCTACGACAAAGAATGCCTCGACCGTATCCAGGCGCTGCCAAACGCTTGGTTCGACAACTCCGCGCACTGCATCCACTGCGTCGGTGCCGTCGATGACCTCGCTTACATCGCTCCACGCGAGCGCCGATTCGATTCTGACTACACGAACCCCGCCCGCGTCATCGCCGACCTCGCCGCTGCCTATCCACACAAGTTCATGTGGGGCAGTGATTCCCCCTTCTACAGCTATGCCGCCGAGATCAGCGGCAAGGTGGTGAAGCTCATCAGCACCTACGAGGCCGAGATGAAAGCCCTCAAAGCCGCAGGCGAAAAAACCGTCACCCGCATCGCCTGCACGAACACGCTCAAATACCTGAAGCTCCCCGATGAAAGCATTCTCTCTTGATGGCCACGCCGCTCTCGTCACCGGCTCATCACAGGGCATCGGCGCGGCCATCGCTCAAGGCTTGGAGGACTGTGGCGCCGCGGTCGTCAGGCATGGACTTCAGGACATGCCTGGGTCAGCCGGATATGTCCGGGCCGACTTATCTGCGGAAGCATCACCCGCACAACTCATCGACTCCGCCTTCGATCTCCAGCCCGCTCTCGACACGCTCATCTGCAATGCCGGCAGCTTCTTTGATACGCCATTTCTCGAAATGACATCCGTCGAGTGGGAAAAGACCATCTCGCTGAATCTCCGAGCCACCTTCTTCCTCGCTCAAGCCTTTGCGAAGAAGCGCCTCACCCTCGGTGGAGGCGGCAGCATCGTCATCGTCAGCTCCACGAACGGTTTCCAAGCCGAGGCCGATAGCGTCGCCTACGACACGAGCAAAGGTGGCCTTGTGATGATGATCCGCTCGCTCGCCGTCTCACTCGCGCCGCATGGCATTCGCGTGAACGGCATCGCTCCCGGTCTCATCCGCACACAGCTCACCGGCACTTGGATAGAGTCGCGCGCTGATGACCTCCTGAAGCATTACGAAAAGAAAATCCTGCTCGGCAAAGTCGGCCAGCCTTCC
>JBILPY010000427.1:0-4259 GCA_044373575.1 Prosthecobacter sp.
CGTGCCGGATGAGTGGCTGAACACGCACGAGTGCGTCTGCTTTCACATGACCGATGTGCCGTATGGCCGTGGCGGTTCACCTTTGCAAAACCTCATCCAGCGCGGTCATCGCGACACGATGCTCACCGCGCTACGCATGGTGCACGAGATGGATGCTGGCCCAGTCTATGCCAAGCGGCCGCTCAGTCTCGAAGGTAGTGCCGAGGAGATTTATCTGCGCGCGGGCCGGCTTTCCGCCGAGATCATCGCCGACATGGTGCGCGATGAACCCGTGCCCGTGGCGCAATCAGGCGAGCCCGTTGTCTTCAAACGCCGCCGCCCGGAGCAGAGCGCGATCCCGGCAGATCTCCCGGATCTCGGCGCGCTGCATGATTTTATCCGAATGCTGGATGCGGAGGGCTATCCGCAGGCCTTCATCGAGCTTGGTGGCTTCCGTCTTGAGTTCAGTCGCGCGGCTCTCTATGATGGCCGCCTCGTGGCCGATGTGAAGGTCACCCGCCCGCCCTCAAATCCGCCTTCCTCAGCTCCCGCTCCATGAAAAAAGTCCTCGTGATTGCCGCCCATCCTGATGATGAAGTGCTGGGCTGCGGCGGCACGATGGCTCGACTGGCAGCCGAAGGTGCCGAGGTGTATGTGGCGATCCTCGCCAACGGGCTGACCTCACGACCTGACTTCGACGCCGCCCAGGCCGCTGCGGCTCTGAAAGTGCATCACGACCGAGCCGAACGTGCAGGCAAGCTGCTCGGTGCCGCGAGCGTACAGGTGCTGGGCTTCCCCGATCAAAAGATGGACACGCTGCCGCTACTGAACATCACCCAGGCCATCGAACGCGAGATCGAGCGACTCCAACCAGACACCGTCTTCACCCAGCACGGCGGGGATCTGAACATGGATCACGTCATCACCTATCGCGCCACTTTGACCGCCACCCGCCCGATGGCTGGCCGCAGTGTGCAGCGCGTGTATGCCTACGAGGTGGCGTCATCCACGGAGTGGGCCTTTCAGCGCTTCGAGCCACGCTTCCACCCCAGCGTGTTTTTTGACATCGCCAGCACGCTGGAAACGAAGATCGCCGCCATGCAGGTGTATGAAAGCGAGACGCGAGCCTTTCCGCATCCGCGCTCGCCCGAGGCCCTGCGCGCCATCGCCCACCGCTGGGGCAGTGTCGTCGGAGTGCAGGCGGCGGAGGCATTTGAACTAGTCAGAGAGATTCACTAATGGACTTCAAAATCGGCAACCGTCCGGTCGGACCCGGACACCCCACCTACATCATCGCCGAGCTTTCGGCGAACCACGGCCAGGACTTCGACCTCACGGTGCGGATCATCCATGCCATGAAGGAATCCGGCGCAGATGCCGTGAAGGTGCAGACCTACACGGCGGACACCATGACCATCGCCAGTGACAAACCGCCCTTCCTCATCGGTGGCGGCACACTGTGGGATGGCCGCACGCTGCATGACCTTTACCAGGAAGCCTACATGCCCTGGGACTGGCAGCCGAAGCTGAAAAAGATCAGCAATGACCTGGGCATGGACTTTTTCTCCACGCCCTTCGATGCCAGCGCGGTGGACTTCCTCGAAGCCATGGACGTGCCCGTGCATAAGATCGCGTCCTTTGAACTCGTCGATCTGCCCTTGCTCCGCAAAATCGCCGCGACGCAGAAGCCGATCATCATGTCCACCGGCATGTCCACGCTGGATGAAATCAGCGAGGCGCTCGACACGCTGCGTCTGGCTGGCAGCGGCCCCGTGGTGCTGCTTAAATGCACCAGCGCCTACCCAGCAACGGCGGACGAGATGGACCTGCGCACCATTCATGACATGGCGGCGCGCTTTCAAACTCACGTCGGTCTCAGCGATCACACGCTTGGTAGCACGGTCGCCGTAGCGGCAGTTGCTCTCGGTGCCTGCGTGGTGGAGAAGCACTTTACTCTTTCGCGTGCCACGCCGGGACCGGACTCCACCTTCAGCATGGAGCCGCAGGAGTTTCGCGAGATGGTCGATGCCATCCGCATCACGGAAAAAGCTCTGGGCAAAGTGAACTACGAAGTCTCGGAGAAGGAGCAAAAGAGCCGTGTCTTCCGCCGCTCACTCTTCGCCGTGGCGGACATCGCCGCCGGTAAGGCCTTCACCGCCGAAAACGTCCGCGTCATCCGTCCCGCCCATGGTCTGCATCCCCGTCATCTGGAGCAGGTGCTGAGTGCCAAAGCACGCACGCAGATCGAACGCGGCACCCCTTTGAGCTGGGATCTGGTGGAGGGAGCACCCTGAATGAAAACCATCGCCATCATCCAGGCCCGCATGGGCTCACAAAGACTGACTGGCAAAGTGCTGCGCCCGCTCTGCGGCCAGAGCATGATCGCCCATGTGCTCCAAAGAGCAGCTGCGGCGAAACGAGTGGATGAGGTCTGGCTGGCCACCTCGACCAATGTCGAAAACGATGAACTGGCCGCCGAAGTCGAGCGGCTCGGTTTCCACTGCTATCGCGGCAGCGAAGACGATGTGCTGGCGCGCTTTCACGACACCGCTAAAGCAGCCGGAGCAGATGTCATTGTGCGCATCACGGGCGATTGTCCGCTCTACGATCCTACCGTCTGCGATGCCATGCTGGAGCGCTTCCATACAGCCATGCAGGAAACACCACCCGCCGACTTCATGAGCAGCGTTTTCGAGCGTCGCTTTCCTCGTGGACTGGACACAGAGATCTTCACCTTCCCAGCTTTGGAGCGTGATTTTAACGAGGCTCACCTTCCCAACGAACGCGAGCATGTGACGCCGCACTTTTATCATCACCCGGAGAAATTCCGCGCGCTGTCCTGGGTGAATGATCGCGACCTCTCCAGCTTCCGCTGGACGGTGGACACTCCGCAGGACTGGGAATTTGTGCAGATCGTCTATGAAGCAATCTGGCGGCCCGGCCATCTCATCACCACCGACGAGGTGCTGGCCCTGCTGGAGCAGCGCCCCGAACTGGCCGCGCTGAACGCGGATGTGGAGCAGAAATACAGCGCCGAGCAGAAACTCAAGTAACCGACCCGACCCAGATATTTTCCAATGATGCAGACCGTGAATGAAGTGTTGATGAAGCTGGGAGGCCCGCGTTTTGCCAGGGCTCTGGCACAGGCCGGAATGTCCGAAGATGTACTTCTGCGACTCTCCGCACCGAAGTCCGTGCGCCGCTTCACCCTGCCAGTGCGCATGGATGACGGCTCGCTCCGTCTATTCACAGGTTGGCGCATCGTTTACTCCAACTGCTTCGGCCCCACAAAAGGCGGCGTGCGCTTCCACCCCACCACCAATGAGGCCGATCTGACCGGCCTGGCCTTCCGGCTTCTGCTGAAATGCGCCGTCAACGGACTGCCCCACGGCGGAGCGGCTGGCGGTGTTTGTGTCGATCCCAAAACGCTCTCGGTTCGAGAACTGGAACAACTTGCCCGTGCCTATCTCAATGCCCTCGGCGAAGAGGTTGGGCCGGACGTGGACATCCTTTCTCCCGATCTCGGCACCGATGCCCGCACGATGGGCTGGATGGCGGATCAGTACAATCTCACCCGCCGCGCCAGCATCCCCGGAGCCATCAATGGCAAGCCACCTGCGCTCGGCGGCATCCCCGGACGGCCTGGAGCCACGGCACGCGGAGCCTGGAATGTGCTGCGCGAGGTTTTGGCGGAGCGTGAACTGGCCCCCGAAGGCCTGACCTTCGCCGTGCAGGGCTACGGCAGCGCTGGCGGACACTTAGCGCGCGTTTTGCAAAAGAACGGCCTCCGAATGGTGGCTGCGAGCGACTCCACGGGCGGCATTCATGCCGAAGCTGGTCTGGATGCCGAAGCCATCTGGGAAGCACGGGAAGCCGGGCGTGGCATCGCTAGCCTGAGCATTCCCGGCGCTCAGGCTTTGTCAGCCTCCGAAGTGCTGACCGTGAAGGCCGACATCGTCATTCCTGCGGCCACGGCCAATCAAATCACGGCGGAGATGGCGGCGCGTTTGCAGTGCCAAATGGTGCTGGAAATTGCCAATGCGCCCATCTACCCTGATGCCGAGGAAATCGTGACCTCCCGAGGCATCGAAATCATCCCGGACGTGGTCGCCAATGCGGGTGGCATCACCATGAGCCACTTCGAGTGGGCTCAAAATCGTGGTGGTGCTCTCTGGTCGGCTGAGGAGGCCCGCAGTCGCCTGGATACGCGAATGATTGCCACTGCCGCCAGAATGCTCCAAGTTGCCCGCTCCCGGAGCGTCTCCCCGGCCATCGCCGCT
>JBILPY010000785.1:0-4256 GCA_044373575.1 Prosthecobacter sp.
CGTCTCCCTCACGGTCATCGGGAACTGCTTGGAAGCATTGGAGCCGCTGTCGCCCCAGCTCATGAGGGTCTTGCCCTCCAAAAGCATCTGCTTGGCTTTCGCCTGGATGTTGAGAACTTCTGCGACGGTGAAGCCGACGGTGAACAAACCTTGCGCCATGCTTGGGCGTTAGCTGTCAACGAGCCGCAGGTTCCTTCAGGTCACGTTTGATCTCATCCACGGTGAGCCTGATGTAGTTCACGTCTGTCTTCACGACATCCGTGCTGCGCTCCAGGAGTTGGATCTTCACGTCGTGGGATTCAAGTCGCTGCCGGTCCTCGTTGCGCAACAGTTCCAAGTGGCGAAGCGTGCTGGTGTGAACACCCCAAGCAGTGGCACCAGCGATGACAAGCGAGAGGATCTGCACGACATGCCCGAGGCTGATGGTGGAATCATAACGTGGCTGAGTCACGGGTTGATGAGCTTGAGGATGGAGGCTGGTGTGATGAACCCAAGGGTGACAAGGCTGCCGCTCCCCTTCAGCGGACGAATGCGTGCGGTGATCCAGTCGCCTTCGCGTTCTTTGGCATCGGTGCTTGGATCGAGTGATGTGTTGCCCTCGATGGTGGACATGGTGACGCCGCGCAGGGCTGTCACGATGCCCGCATGACCGTTGCTAGTGCTGCCATGGCGTGCCAGCCAGATGGCACCAGGAGCAGCGGTTGGTGAAAGCAGGCCCAGCTTGCCGAAGTTGCCCGCGCTGGTGACGCAGTGAGGCGTCATCGTTGCCTGCCAGCGTTTGATCTGCTCCGGTGTGGCAGACAGAGAACGCAGCGCGGCAATCACCATGCCTTCGCAAAACGCGGCGCAGTACGCCCAGCCTGGTTCCCATGGAGCTGAGCGCATGAGCGAGCGCAGTTCATCGACCAGGGCGCGATCAGGTCCAGCCGTGCTTGGGTTGTCCCAGTCGGCGTTGGGTTTTACTTCGCGCAGGCCAATGAACCGGCTCGCCTGTCGCATGACCGCCGTTGCAAGAGCGTCGGAGGTCATTTCTTCCTCCAGTTGATGCGCAGACGACCATAGGCGGCGGTGGCGAGACCACCGAACTCGGCAATGGTGTCCCAGTTGGCGGCGGCAATCGCCACCATGCCCTGAGCTTCGTCCGTGGGGAGATGCAGGCCGAAGAGACGGCCAAGAGCACCGACAGCAGAAATGACGATGCCCGCATAAGTGAGCTTGCCCTGAAGAGTTTGAGTGGGGTTCATGCCCCGTGGGGCGTGTCAATCTGCGGTGGGTTCGTCGTCCTCTGCTTTGATCTCTGCATCCACCTTCACCGACTCCTGTCCCACCAGTTTGAGCATCACCGCTGCGGCCACCTGCATGGCTTCACAATCCCAGTAATGATTGGGCCGCTTGCCGATGCGTTCCCACAACCACTTGCCGCCTTTGCGCACACGCTGCTCGCTCTCCATCTGCGTGAGATAGTCGTCTCCAGCATCCTCGGCGATTTCCCAGGTGGGGCCACGCTCCGGGTCCTGATTGCGGCGCAGTCGCGCAAGCATGTCTTTGATGTTGAGATTCGACCAGTAGAACACCGAGCAGGTCTGGCCGCGTCCGAGCACCACCTTGCGGCGAGGGGAGTAGAACCGATGCACGCTCCGGCCGTCCTTGGTGCGGTGAACGTAGGTGGCACGGCGGTCGCCCATGAGAGCCACCCAGCCGTGCTTGGCGCATTCGCGATACACGTCATAGGTGGCGTGGCCGGCATCGACGAATACCAGGTTGGAGTGAATGGTGAACCGCTCCTGCAAGCTGAGCACTTCGTCCCAGGTGGGCACGCGTTCGCGCCACACCAAACGCGAAGAACCCTCCAACGACCAGCCACGCACGATCACGAAGAAGTGATCCATCTGGCAGTCCACCGTCATGAACCGAAGTGGTGCCGCAGCCAGCGCCGGATCGAAGGGCGGCGTGAGGAACTTGCCCTGCCGGTTCACTGCCGCTTCATCGTCCCAGGTTTCACCGAGCCGATAGCCGCTGGGAGTAATCTCCAATTTGAAATCCTCCAAGTAGTCGCGCCATGGCAGCGCGAGGCGCTTTTGATAGAACTGCCGCAACGGTTCCAGATCGCCTTGCTTCGCAGCCGCCTTGGCACGCAGATACAACTCAGCAAGCCTGCCCCAGCTCATCGCGCAGAGGGCGTTCCAATGAAACCCGACGTTCTCCGGTGACGCGTTCAGATTGGTGCGCACATAACGACCCGTGGTGCTGAGCACACGTCGCGTGCGGTCGCTGTCATCGAACGCATGACCGCAGCCTTCACAAGTCAGCGAGGCGGTCTCGCGCACGCGGGCAAAGTTCCATTCGCCATCATCATCGCGGGCGTCCTTGCTCCATTCCACGTTCTCCCATTTGAAAGGCTGGCGGAGGTCACAGTGCGGACACGCAAAGGTCCACTCGCGCATGTCAGTGGTTTCAAACTTGCGGTGTGTGTCGTCGTTCTCCTCACCGCCCTGGGACATGAAGAGGCACTTGCCCAGCCAGCCGAAGGCGGTGACACGGGCTTCCGCCTCCGCCATGTGGCCCGGCGCGGCCCTCCAGCATTCATCGAAAATGAGCCAGCGGATTGAGCGGCGCTGAAGATTGGTCTTATTGTTTCCACCGAGCACCCACAGCGTCATGCCGGAGCTGAAGTGTTTAGTGGCTGTTTTGATCTTGTGCCGGTCGCGTGGATAGAGGGCGGTCACCGCAGGGCATTCGTCGAAGATGGGACCCAGCCTACTCTCCGCCTGATCGCGTGCGTCATCGTCGGTTTGATCGAGCCAGAGCGTGGGACCGGGTAAATTGGCGATGATGTAGCAGAGGCCAATTTCGCCTACCGTAGTTTTTGAGGACTGGATCGAGGCGATGATGGAGACGATTCGAACGCGTGGATCGACCAGTGCCTCGAGGGGTTCCTTGATCCATGGCGAGTTGTCCGCACGAAACCTTCCCGGCACCGGTGAGTAGGGGATCGAATGAATATGCTCCTCCGCCCATGCCCATGGTGGACGGCGGTCAGGTGGACGCCATGCAGCGCACCAGATTTGTTGCAGTGTGGTCGAACTCACAGCAGAAGTTTGAACTGTGGGTCAGTGATCTTGGCCCCTTTGCGTAGATTGGCCCGTGCCCATAGGGGTCTTAGATTCGTGAAATGAAAACACTGCCTAACGTGCGCCGGGCGAGTGAGATCGAACGCGCTGCACGGAATGATGTGGTCGATATGCCACCCGCACCCATAGTTCTGCCAGGTCATGCTCCGCTTGAATTGCCGTTCGATATGGCAGCGAAATTCCTCGAACGAGCAACCCAGCAGAGCTTCACTGTTCGCGGGTTTAACGCCGCCTCGTTTCATCCACTTGCCCATTTTACTCCTGATGTTGCAGGCGATTCGCCCCGCTAAATTTTCACGACGCCTTCGGCTCTCGATCCGTTTGCGTTCTCTGATTCGATCCCTGTTTTCACGGTGCCAGCGGCTATTGGCGGCCCTTAGCTTTTTGGCGTTACGAATTCGATACTCGTTGATCTGATGCCTCTTCTTGTCGTGGTACGCGCGCTTTTGATTGAGAATGTGCTCTCTGTTGCGGTGGTAGTATTCGAGCTTTTTCGCTCGCGCTGCTTCATCGTAGTGAGCGCGATGCAGGGCGTTGAGGTGAAGCCTGTTTGCTTTCCTGTAGGCGCGCCAATAATCCAGCAGGCGTTGCCTGTTTTTGGCACGGAATTGACGATTGTAGGCGCGTCGATCCCTTGCAGGGGGTTTTGAATGTTTCGCGGTATGCGAGGCCATGCCCCGCTCGCCAAGTCAACTGAGTCCCGCTCAGCGTAAACGGACGGCCTCTATGCTTCACGCCAAGTCTCTTGCAATCCCACTACCTCACAAGGTTATCAATCACGGCCCTCATGGAGAATGGTGAGCACCTCATCAATGGCTTTACGGCATTCTTCCTGAATGCCCGTTGCATCATGTCCAGACAGGATCGGCGGCAACTCTGACTCGAACTTGTTGCGCAACAAGGCGGTGGCCCTCCCGACCTGCGTCGTCCACGTGCTCCTCACTTCTTCGACAGTCACATAAAGCCCTTTGCGAACGGCCACCTTCAGTTCCCGTTCCTCCACTTCGGCGAGCAGTTTGCGGGCACGCAGGGCGGTGTCGAAATCAGTGCCTGGCTCGGCTCCCTTCAGGTCATGCCGTTTCATGAACTCACGCCATGCGGCCACATCGTGCAGGCCGTTAGCGG
>JBILPY010000428.1:0-4254 GCA_044373575.1 Prosthecobacter sp.
CGCGAGGTCGGCTGCCGGCTGATGGAACTGGGTGCCCATGTTCTGATGGAAAAGCCGATCGCCCCCTCGGTCGAGGACGCCGGCGCGCTGGTCGAGACCGCCAAGCGCACCGGCCGGATCCTCCAGGTGGGGCACATCGAGCGCTTCAACCCTGTTTTGCGCCAACTCGAAGAGCGCATGAACCAGCCGCGCTTCATCGAGGCGCACCGGCTTTCGCCTTTCCCGAACCGCAGTATGGACATCGGGGTGGTGCTGGACGTGATGATTCACGACATTGAGATCGTGCTGCATCTGGTGAAGAGCCCCCTGGTGCAGATTGATGCCGTGGGGATCAATGTGCTGACGAACCGCGAGGACATCGCCAACGCGCGTTTGAAGTTCGCCAACGGCTGCATCGCGAACATCACGGCGAGCCGGATCAGCCCCGAGAAGATGCGGAAGATCCGCGTCTTCCAGCAGGACAGCTATCTGAGCCTCGACTACCAGGAGCAGAGCGGGTGGATCTACCGGAAGGACGGGATGCAGATCATCCGCGAGGCGGTGGAGGTGGAGAAAGACGAGCCGCTGAAGTTGGAGATCGCCGCTTTTGTCGAGTGCGCCCGACTTGGTAAACGCCCCGTTGTCACCGGCCAGGAAGGTGCCGAGGCAGTGCGCATCGCCCTAGAGATCACGGATCAGATCGAGAAGAACGAGAAGCTGGCTCAACTCGCTTAACTCGCCATGCACCTGCACCTCATCGCCGGCGAAATCAGCGGGGACACCCATGCCGCTGGGCTGACCCGCGAGCTGCTGGCGATGTGGCCGGAGGTGAAATTCACGGGACTCGGCGGTCGCCAGATGCGTGAGGCCGCAGGGCAGGGGATCGAGGACTGGGTGGAGAAGGCGGGGGTGGTCGGCCTGTGGGAGGTGCTGAAGATGTACTCCTACTTCAAAGGCAAGATGGCCGCCTCCACGGAGCAGATTTTGCGCGAGCGGCCCGATGCGGTGGTGCTCGTGGACTACCCAGGATTCAATCTCCGGCTTGCGAAGGCGCTGCGCCTGGGCGGCTACACCGGGAAGCTGATTTATTACATCAGCCCGCAGGTCTGGGCCTGGAAGAAGGGTCGGGTGAAGACGATGGCGAAGGTGCTGGACCTCATGATCTGCATCTTCCCCTTCGAGAAGGAATTTTATGAGAAGAGCGGCCTGCCGACGGTCTTCGGCGGGCACCCGATGGTGGATCGCGTGCATACGCTGCATCGGGACTGGAAGCGGGAGACGGGCCTCGTGGGCTGGTTCCCCGGCAGTCGGCTGAACGAGGTGAAGCGTCTCTTCCCCGTGATGCTCCAGGCCTCGCTGGCGATCCGACTCCAGGTGCCGACGGCGCGTTTTGCCGTCTCGGCGGCGAATGAGCAGCTCGCCCAGACGATGCGTGAGATGGCCGATGCCGCCGGGCTGCCGGAGGCCAAAGGCTGGATCGAGGTGGGCACGGTCTATGATCTGATGCAGCGCTGCCAGACGGGCGCGGTGGCCAGTGGGACCGCCACGCTGGAGGCGGCCTGCTTTGGCCTGCCGTATGCGCTGGTCTATCAGGTGAATGCCCTGACGTATATCGCGGCGAAGCTGGTGGTGAAGATCGAGAAGATCGGGATCGTGAACATCCTGGCGAAGCGGGATGTGGTGCGGGAACTCGTCCAAACGGAACTGACGGGAGACTCTCTCGGGGCCGAAATGGTGAGCCTGCTGACGGATCACGAACGTCGCGCCAGCCTGGAGCGGGACCTCGCTGAAGTGGTGGCGATGTTAGGTGAGGGAGGGGCCTACCGGCGCGCGGCAGTTGAGGTGGGGAGGAAAGTCGGCTTGTGATAACTTGGTTATAGAAATTATAATAAAACTTGATGATTTAGGCTGGTTGGGCGAAAATTTGCCCTGACCATGCTCCTTTTCCGTTCATCGACGATCCGTTCCCTTGCCGCAGGAGTGCTTCTCCTGACCTGTGGTGTGGGCGCTTTGCGGGCGGACATGATCAGTGATTGGAATGAGTATGCGCTGACTGCTGCGCGCAATTCTGACCAGCTCTCTCCCGAGGTCGCCCGCAGCATGGCGATGCTGAATACGGCCATCTACAACGCCGTCGAGGGCATCGCCGGGAACTACAATCTCTACACGCAGGGCAGCTACAGCGGCCCCAGCGGCACAGCGGTTAGCGGGGCTTACATAGAGGCTGCGGTCTCGGCGGCGGCCTACACCGTGCTGGCCGACCTCTACGGCAGCATGTCGGGCACCTTTTCCACCCTCTACACAAACCAGCTCACCGCTCTGCCGGATGATCAGGCGCGGCTGGATGGTATCAACTTCGGCACGCTGGTGGCGCAGGACATCCTGAACTGGCGCGCCGCAGATGGTGCCAGCGATGCCAACAATGCCGGTATCTACAATCCCGTGGGCAGCGCAGGCTACTGGGCTCCGACTTCGGTGAATGATGCGGTCATCCCAGGCTGGGGCAGCGTGAATACCTTCGCCATTTCTGGCACGACGGCCTTCAATGGCACGCTCGGGATGTCGAACCCCGATTACATGGCCACGGGTGCCTACGCGGCGGACTACAATGCGGTCAAAACTCTCGGTTCCAGTGCCAACCCAGGCAACGTGCGCACCACTGAGCAAACCGAAGCCGCCCTCTTCTGGGAAGGTGCTACAGGCACGACGACGAATGTTGGCCTCTGGAATCAGGTCGCGGCGGGGATTGTCAGTTCGCAGTCGCTCTCCTTGGAGCAAAGTGCCCGCCTCTATGCCGCGTTGAATGTCACGCTCGCAGATGCCAGCATCGTTCTCATGGACACGAAGTACGAAACGGACTTCTGGAGCCCGGTTACGGCGATCGCGAATGGCGGTGCTGATGGCAACGCGGCCACCTCCCCCGATGGTGCCTGGACTCCCCTGCTCAACTCACCAGACATGCCCTCCTACTTCGCCGAGCAGGCCATCCTGGCGACAGCGGCCAAAGGCATCTTGGATGATTACGTCAACCCGGCGACTTACTCGTTTACCCTGGGCAGCGACAC
Organism: Prosthecobacter sp.; assembly: GCA_044373575.1. Classification (GTDB taxonomy): domain Bacteria; phylum Verrucomicrobiota; class Verrucomicrobiia; order Verrucomicrobiales; family Verrucomicrobiaceae; genus Prosthecobacter. The sequence goes on from JBILPY010000428.1 coordinate 3,045, forward strand.
GGATGGAGACGGCCTGGCCGACTTCACCTTCAACTTTAACAGTCTCAATGAAGCCGCCGATCAGGCGACCGACAGCGTCGTCTATGGTGGCACCAATTTCCAGAAGGCCGCCGATGACGGGGCTGCCGCAGGGGCGCTGATCGCGGATGCCGTGATGGGCAGCCAGTTCGCCGCCGTACCTGAGCCCGCCGGAGCGCTGCTGCTCGTCATCGCAGGCATGGTGAGCCTTGGGCGTCGCCGTCGTTGAAGTTCACACGATTGAACTTCGAGGCTGGACACAAAGCGTGGTGTCGTCTCAAATAGATGCGCGCTCGTTCACGGGCGCGATTTTCTCACACAACAAACCACCAACGAACATCGACAACATGGGCAAAATCCAATTCGGTTCCGAAGTCTATACCTGGTTCATGCAGGGCACGGGCAAGGGCTATGATAATAAACTCGATCACATGATCAAAGTGGCCTCCGAGGCCGGCTTCACAGGCATCGAGCCCATGGTGCTCGAGATCTCCCAGAGCGCGCTCGGCTGCTGCAAATACTGGCTCGGTGACTTCTGTGACCCCATCAAGCTCAAGGACACCCTCCAGCAGTACAACATGAAGCTTGCCGGTCTGGCGCTCGTCTGTGCCTGGGATGGCGAAACCGAAGCTCCGAACGAGCGCGAAGCTGCTGATTTCACCATCGATCTCCTCAAGCACTTCCCCGGCTCCATGCTCGGCACAGTGACACTTCCGAGCGGCCGCAAGAACGACCTCCAGAAGCGTCGCCTCAACATCGCCAAGAACGTCAATGCTGTCTCCCAGCGCGCTCATGATGCCGGTCTCGTCTGCTCCTACCACCCAAACAGCCCGCCACCTTCCCTCGTCCGCACCCAGGAAGACTACGACGTCGTCCTCAGCAGCCTCGACCCGAAGGTTACCGGCTGGACGCCCGACGTGGGCCACATCATTCGCGGCGGCATGGACGTCATCGCCACGCTGAACAAATGGCAGCACCTCGTGAACCACATCCATTACAAGGACTACTCCGGCAACGGCGCAGAGCCCTGGGCACAGATGGGCACAGGCAAGCTCGATTTCCATAAGATCACTGAGTGGCTCGTCCTGCGGAACTACGAAGGCTGGATCATCTGCGAAGATGAAGCTCACATCGCCGTGGAAGATCCCGATGGTGTGACCAAGCAGAATGGCGAGTGGTGCAAAAAAGAACT
>JBILPY010000430.1:0-4252 GCA_044373575.1 Prosthecobacter sp.
TGTGCCAGCGGATCACGCGCTCGTGCGGCGACGTTTCGGACGCTGCATGGGGTGATCCAGACGCCGCTGTTCATGCCTGTGGGCACGCAGGCGACGGTGAAGGCGCAGCTCCCGGAGACGCTGCATGAGTCAGGCTCGCAGATACTGCTGGCGAACACGTATCATCTGCTGCTGCGGCCGGGGCCGGAGGTGTTTCGGAAGATGGGCGGCATCCACCGCTTCATGCAGTGGCCGGGATCAGTGCTCACGGACTCGGGCGGGTATCAGATCTTCTCTTTGCCGCACTCGCGATCAATGACGGAAGCCGGCGCGGTGTTTCAAAGTTATGTCGATGGCCAGCGCATCCTGCTGAGCCCGGAGCTGAGCATCCAGACGCAGATGGCCATCGGCAGTGACATCATGATGGTGCTGGATCAATGCATTCCGAGCACGGCGGACGAGAAGGCGGCGCGTGCGGCCCTGCAAGTGACGCAGCGTTGGGCGGTGCGCAGTCTCGCGGCGCGGGAGGACTCTCCGCAGTCGATGTTCGCCATTGTTCAGGGCGCGCTGTATCCGCATTTGAGAAAAGAAAGCGCCGCCGGACTGGTGGATCTGCCGTTTGATGGATTCGCCATCGGTGGGCTGGCGGTGGGTGAGGAGAAGCATCAGCGCGAGGACGTGTGCGAGCTAACTGCCGCGCTGCTGCCGGAGGATCGCCCGCGCTATCTGATGGGCGTGGGCACGCCGCTGGATGTGCTGGAGGCGGTGCATCGCGGGGTGGACATGTTTGACTGCATCATCCCGACTCAGGTGGCGAAGCGTGGGTCGTGCTTCACCTCACGAGGCATCGTGGAGCTGAGGCGTAGCGTGTATAAATTAAGCGAGGACAAACTGGACCCGAACTGCTCGTGTCCGGTCTGTGCGAAGTATTCGCGGGCCTATCTGCATCATCTCACGAAGACCCAGGAGCCGCTGGGCTGGCAGCTCATGGGTCAGCACAACATCCACTTCTATCACCAGATGATGCGTGAGATCCGCGAGAGCATTTTGGAGGATCGCTTCCTGCCGCTCTACCAGGAGAAACGGCAGATGCTGCAGGTGGATGACGTGGAACATCCCATCACCAATCCACGCCCGGCACCACCGCCCGTGGCACGTGTGGGCGACTACGAGCTTCATCTCAGCGAAGGTGAGCCCGCGAGCATCCGGCATGGAGTCACGGGGCAGTGCGTGGCGACTACGGCCACGGTGGAGACGGCGCATTTGCCGCGTCGGCTGAGGCTTGCGGAGGGAATGAACCCGGAAGATGCGGCCCCGCTTATCGTGTGGGACATCGGGCTCGGAGCCGGAGCTGCGGCGCTGGCAGCGATCTTGATTTATGAGGAGGAAGCGGGCCAGGGGCCCGTGCGCCCGATGCACATCCTCAGTTTTACGGAAGACCTTTCACCTCTGCGGCTGGCTTTGAGCCAGAAGAGGCACTTCGAGTATCTGCGCCATGGTGCTGCTGACACGCTGGTGCATCGGGGAGAATGGAGATCACGCTACCGGGCAGGTCTGAGCTGGAGTCTGATGCAGGGGCCGGTGGAGGAGATGATGCGGGAGGCACCTGGGCCGCCGGATGTCACCCTGACCGAGTCTGTTTCAAGCGTGGTGACAACTGTGTGAAGCTCGTCAAAAGAAGCGTTCATTAAACCTATCCATGCCCGACGCTTCCCATCATTTCCCCGCCACCCGATGGACGCTGCTCCAGTGCTTGCGAGAGGGCAGCGAGGAAGATGTGAAAGTGGCTATGGAAGCTCTGTGCAAAGCATACTGGTCGCCCCTGTACGTCGTCGCGCGGAGGCATGGTCTGCAGGAGCATGATGCCGAGGACTTGGTGCAGGGCTTCTTTGAATCCGTGTTGGAGGGTGACACTTTGCTGAAGGCGGATCAAAGCCAGGGCAAGCTGCGCACCCTTCTGCTGAACTCCTTTGAGTATTTTCGCATCAAGATCTGGCGGGATGGGATGACGAAAAAGCGTGGGGGAAACATCGAGGTTCTTAGTTTCTCTTTCCCCAGTGAGGCAGAAGAGCGCTACCTGCAGATGGCTGATGAGATAGCGGACGTGGAGACCATCTACAATCGTGAATGGGCGCGCAACGTCTTGGCACGCAGCCTGAGCGCACTGAGAGAAGATCACCTCGCAAAAGCGCAGGCAGAGCGCTTTGACATGTACGCCATTCATCTCACTCAGGCGGGCACTGACGAAACGCGCAGAAACAGCGCGAGGCAGGCGGGGGTGAGTGAAAATACCTTCCGCCAGGCTGTGTTTCGCCTCCGTCGCAGATACCGTGAGAAGATCGAAGACGAGCTGGCGGTCACATTAGGAACCCGTGATCCAGAGGTGATCCGTTGTGAAATGATGGAACTGTTCAAAGCCTTCAAATAATGGCCGACTTTGTTTCCAACCTCATTGCCGGTCATGAGCGGCACATTCTGGCGCAGTTAATCGCTGACGACGAGATGCAGGAGGCCGGGCTGGATGGCATCATCGGCCCTTATCGTCTGGCCGAGTGTCTGGGTGAGGGTGGTTTTGGCTTCGTCTGGCGGGCGGAGCAGACGGAGCCGGTTCGCCGGGAGGTGGCGCTCAAGGTGCTGAAGCGTGGCATGGACACTGCGCAGGTGCTGGCGCGCTTCAGTCTGGAGCAGCAGGCGCTCGCGAGTATGGAGCATCCACACATCGCTGCCCTTTTGGATGCGGGTGCCACACGCGATGGAAGGCCGTTTTTTGTCATGGAGCTGGTGCGCGGCCCCCCGCTCACCAGTTACTGCCGGGAGAAAAATCTGCCGTGGCAGCAGAGGGTGGCGCTTTTCAAAGATGTCTGTGGCGGGGTGCTGCATGCGCATCAGAAGGGCATGATTCATCGCGATCTGAAGCCCTCGAACATTCTCGTCGCCGAGGTGGATGGAAAGCCAGTGCCGAAGATCATCGACTTCGGTATCGCCAAGGCAATGACAGAAGGTTTTGCTCAGGAGGAACTCTTTACCCTTGCCGGTCATGTGATGGGCACTCCGCTTTACATGTCCCCCGAGCAGCTCAGTGGCAGCCGGGATGTCGATGTCCGCAGTGATGTATATGCTCTCGGGGTCCTGTTTTATCAGATGCTGACGGGCTCTCTGCCCTACCAGTCACTCATGCGGGAGAACACGACTCACGCCGAGATGCTGCGCGTCATCCACGAGAAGCGGCCCGTGCGCCCCTCGGTGCAGATGACGGAGACGGTGAAGCTCGCGACGCGGCATGAGAAAGGGGCAAAGCTCCGGCTTTCCATGTCTGGCATCCCGGCGGATCTGGACTGGATCATCCTGAAGGCCCTGGAGCAGGATCGTGATCGTCGTTATGACAGCGTTGGGGCATTGATTGCTGATGTGGAGCGCTTCCAGAGTAATCAGCCCGTGCTCGCCCACCCGCCCAGTTTCGGCTATCTCACGGGGCGCTGGATGCGGCGGAATCGTCTCGTCTTCGCCGCTGCCTGTATCAGCCTAGCGGCAATCATCGGTGGAGCTGGCGTGGCCCTCTGGCAGGCCCATGAGGCACGTGTGGCTCAAGGCTTGGCGGAAATTGAGGCGGCGCGCGCGCAGCAGGCGGTTGGCTTTCTCACGACGATGCTCGACCGAGTGGCAGCGGAGATCGCCAATGGCAGGAATCCAGAAGCTCTTCAACTGGCACTGGAGAACAGCCACGAAGAGATCCAAAAACTGAGTCATGATCCAGCGCTTCAGGCGGAGCTCTTCAAGCGTGTCGGGGGGCTTTATGACACAATCGGGGAACGCAAACACACGCTGCCTCTTTTGAAGGCGCAGTTCGAAGTTCTCGGCAAAATCCATGGCCCCGACAGCCAGAAAGCCTGGGATGCGGAACTGTCCTACTTGACCAAGGTGGTGGATCATGGCGCGCGCAGTTCCGCTCCGCCACTCATCGAAGATCTGCTTCGACGCCTGGAAAACAAAGACCAGCGGCATACCGCCTTCTGGTTCATGGTGAAGCGGCAGTTCGTGCGCGCCTGGACAAAGCTGCGGCAGCCAAAAAGCGCCACAGCAGCAGCCAGAGAGGTCTTGCAAGAACTTGCAGAGCATGGTGCGCCAGTCGCCACGATGATCTCTGTGAAGTCAGCCTGCCTTGATGCCTTCAAGGAGGCGGGAGATTATACCAAGGCCGAGTCGCTGGCGGAAGAGTGTCTGCAACTCAGCCAGGATGACAGCACGAACCAGCGGCGGGCATGGGTCGAAGATC
>JBILPY010000431.1:0-4249 GCA_044373575.1 Prosthecobacter sp.
GAGGCCCGTGATGTCAGCGATTTGCTGGTAAGAGCAGTCGTGGGTGAACTTGAGGCGGATGACCTCTTTCTGATTCGGCCGGAGCTTCTCCACGAGATCCCAGATGCGCTCATACAGCTCGTGAGAGACGGCATTTTCACTCGGGTCAGGATCGTAGCTGACGGCCATATTGAGCGCGTCTTCGTTGCCGAGTTCGAGCCGGTGATCCTTGCGCAGGACATCGAGGGCGCGGTTGCGGCAGACGGTGAAAAGCCAGGCTTTGAGGTTGTCGCGGACCTTGTCGGGGTCGGTGAGGTAAAGCTTGAGCAGGGCGTCCTGCACCACCTCTCGGGCACGCTCGACATCGCCATTAAGAATGCCAGCCGTGTAAGCGATGAGGTTGCTCTCATGCTGATCCAGCGCCCGCCTGACGAGCAGGGTGGCTTCTTCGGGCTGGGGTTGACTGGTGAGCATGTGTACACGGTGCGTTACTTGGAACGCCTCGGGAAGGAAAAGATTAGAGATAGATCACGGCTCCCCGATCACCGGCTCCGTCACCACGGCAGACTTCGCCCGCAGACTGCGAGTGAGCACCTCTTTCCCAGACACGCCAGCTTCACGCGCCATGCCGCGATAGCGCAGCGGTTGGTAGCCGAGCTCCAGCATGGCGGCGAGCGGGGCTTCTTTGAGTCCGGGCCGCCAGTAGTCAGGTGGGCCACCGGTCTCGTAAAAATAGATCCATGACCTGTCCGGGCGCGCCCAGCCTGCGCAGAGCACCACATGACCTCGCGGGATGTTCAGGAGGTCGCCGGGGCGCAGGTCAGCTGCGGCGATGGGAGTGCAAACGGCGGGAAGCTGGGTGGTGTCATGGACGGTGGGCAGCTTCAGACAGCGGGAGATGAAACCTGAGCAATCGACGCCTGCCGCGTTAGCACTCACGCCTGCATTGTCGGCCATACGCTTCGCCGCGGAGGAGACATCGCCCGCCGCATGACCTGCCGCCACGCCTTGGTCAAAAGCTGCCAGATCATCGAAGCCGCCCCATTTGTAGGGCACGCCCTGATTCATCTCTCCCGGCAGCCACCAGCCTGCGCGCTGCTTTTCATCGTTAAAACCGGCATCAGGTGTGTTCACCAGCACGCCTGCTTTGTCCGCTCCATGCAGGATGTTCCGAGCAAAAGGCCGCCAGGAGTGCTTCGTGTAGCTTTGCGCGATGTTCAGCGCCTCACTCGGCGTGAGCTGAGAAGGAGCGCTGGGATCACCCGGCACTAGCACAGCTTCGACATTCTTGCCCGAGGGTCTCGTGCTGGTGCAGGCGGCAAGCAGCAGCGCCATCGCGGAGATCGTGAGGTGGCGGAGAGCTTGGCTGGACGGCATCATTTTGTGCCGCCATTCTTTTGCCTTCTCCGTCCGGCACGCAACCACTTCCCTACCCCCATGCCACGACTGCTCATCGCCTTCCTCTTTCTGCTGCTCGCCAGTCCCGGCCTGCCAGCCGAGACCACGCGCACCGCGCTCGTCATTGGCAATGCCAAGTATGAACCCGCAGCCGGACCTCTGCGGAACACAGTGAATGATGCCCGCGCCGTGGCTGCCGCACTGAAGGGGCTCGGCTTCACCGTCGAGCTGAAGGAAAATGTGACGCGCGATCAGCTCCTGAAGGCCCTGCTCGCCTTCCGCGCCACGCTCACGGGCAAGGAAGTGGCGCTTTTCTACTTCGCTGGTCATGGGATCAGCGTCGCGGGCTCGAACTACCTCCTGCCGATCAAGTCCGGCTACCAGCCTGAAGGCGCGGACGACGTAACGCTGCGCCTCATGGCCGAGACGCGTCTCTTCAACATCGAGCAGGCCGTCGCCGATCTGAAATCCGGCGGTGCGCAGTGCAATCTCATCATCCTTGATGCCTGCCGCACCACAGCACTCGCCCGCACAGGTCGCACGCGTGATGCCGCAGGCACTCCCGGCGGTCTCGCCGAGATGAAACCACCCGCCGGATCACTCATCGCCTTCGCCACCGATGCCGGACAAACCGCCCTGGATGGCGACGGCACCAACGGCCTCTACACCGAGGAACTCCTCCGCCACCTGCGCACCCCCGGGCTCACCATCGAGCAGGTCTTCAAACGCACCCGCGCCGCCGTGCTCGACCGATCCAGCGGCCAGCAGATCCCCGCCGAATACTCCCGCCTCGTCGGCGATGACATCTACCTCGCCGGCACAGATTCCCCACCAGTGGCGCCCGCGCCAGCCCCCATGTCAGCACCTGTCAAAGCCGAGCCCGTCCCCGCGCCGACGCTTGCCGAGATCAAACGACTCGCCACCGCCAACCAAGCGGCGGAAGCCATCGCCGCACTCCGAGCCCGCGCCGACACCGAAGGCCTGACCAACGATGCCGCCGTGCCACTGACGATCCTGCTCGATCACGTCAAAGAGGCCCTCAAAAAGCCCGAACTCAGCGACAGCGAAGCCAAAGCCACCCTGCAAACCTGCGATCTCGTCATCGCCGCCCTGCCGGAGAGCCTGCCGCGCACGCATCCGCAGCACGACGAGCTTCTTTCCAAAGCCCACAACCGCCGTGGCGACTCGCTGCTCCAGCTTGGCCGAGCCGATGACGCCCTCGAAGGCTTCAACGCCGCCCAGCCCCTGGCCCCCGACGACGCCTACATCCTCTACAACCGCGCCCGTGCCCACCTCGCCCTCGGAGATAGCGACAACGCACGTATCGATCTCCAAGCCGCCAGCGATCCGAAGTTCAACCAGCCCCTAGCCCGCGAACTCTCGCAGAAGCTGCTGAAGGAAATGAAGTGATTCTCACCACCCGCCGCCGAGCGCCTTCACCAGCAGCACCGTGGCGAGGAAAAGCTCGCCTTGGAGGCGGGTGGATTCGCGCTCGGCGCGGAGCTGGGTGCGCTGGGCATCAAGCACTTCGTAGTAGGCCACCAAGCCGGAGTCGTAGCGCTTTTGCGCCAGCTCCAGGGCCTTCGAGGCGGAGGAAACAGTCACGTCCTGAGCGGCGGATTGGCGTCGGAGGACATCCAGCGCGCTGAGCGAATCCTCGGTGTCGCGCATGGCGGTGAGCACGGTTTGGCGATAGGCGGAAGCTCCCTGCTCGTAGCGTGCTTTCGTGGCTTCGTGGGTGGCTTTGACCCGGCCTCCGCGCAGCAGCGGCCACTCGACGGCGGCAGGTCCGAGACCCCAGATGCGGCTGCTGCCGTTGTCGATCAAATCATAGAAGCTCGTCTGCGTGCCGCCGCGCAGGCCGATGGTGACGGTGGGAAAGTAGGCTGCCTTCGCCATGCCGATCTCGGCATTCAAAGCAGCCATCTCGCGCTCAGCGGAGGCGATGTCGGGACGACGCTCCAGCAAAGTGCTCGGCACGCTGCGGGGCAGGGAAGGGGGCGCGCCAGCAAGCGGTCCGGCGGGCAAATTGAACTCGCTCGGCATCTTCCCGAGCAATAGCGCGATGGCGTGCTCCAACTCCGCGCGTTGCCTTTCCAAACCGATGGCCTCGGCCTGCGTTTCGGCGAGATCTGTCTCCGCCTGCGCTACGTCCATCTGGGCAATGTCACCCTGAGTGAAACGCTTCCGCGCCATGTCCACGGTGCGCTGTCGCACGGCAACGGTGCGCTTCAAAAGAGCGATCTGCGCATCCTGCACACGCAGCGCATAGTAGTTCATCGCCAGCTCGCTGAGCAGGCCGAGGTGTGCGTTTTGAAGATCAGCTTCAGCAGCATCGGCACGGGCATTGCCAGCCTTGCCCTGATTGCGGATGCGACCCCAGAAATCCACCTCGTAGGTGAAGTCGAGTGTGTTCAGCAGCGTGTTGCGCGAGCGTCCGCCGGCGAACTGAAAGGCCATCGTCTCGGTGCTACGATCCCGCTGCGCACTGTTGCGCATCGTGGCGAAGGGAAACAGCCCCGCCTTGTCCGCTCGTGCCTGTGCCCGGGCTTCGAGAACTCTCTGGCGGGCAATTTCAAGTGTCGGACTCGCAGTCTCCGCCTCACTCATAAGCTGGCTGAGCCTCGCATCGCCAAAATAGCGCCACCAGTTGCCACGCGCCTCGGCATCACTTGGCTTCGCTGTGCGCCAGGGGCCCTGTGTTTTGAACTCTGTCGGCAGATCCTGCTTCGGCGCGAGATACTTGGGCGCGACATTGCAGCCGGAGAATAACATGCCGCCAAGAAGGAATATGGAGATCGACTTCGTCATTCGGGTTTCGTCTGTTCAAGCGCCTTATCCAGCTTCCGGCTCGCATCCAGCGGAGAGCCTG
>JBILPY010000433.1:0-4246 GCA_044373575.1 Prosthecobacter sp.
GAGACCGCTTGATCCTTGCAGTGTGATGTCCACGATGGCCACGTCTGGCTTGGTCTGAAGGATGAGGCGCATGGCGTCCTGGATGTTGTCTGCTTCTCCGCAGATGCTGAGGCCGAGTTCGCGGCTGATCAGCATGCCGAGATGTTCACGGAACATGGGATGATCTTCGACGAGGAGGACTTTTTTAGCGATGGAGTTCATGATCGTGATTGGGGGGGCGTGTGCTCGATTTTTAGCTGGCAGCGGATACGGGTGCCGCCAGCGAGTCGTGGCTCAAAGTAAAGACTGGCACCAATGGCCTGGGCACGGTAGCGCATGGTGCGCAGTCCCATGCCTTCGGCTTTGCTAACCGCCTGGAAAGGCATGCCTTTGCCGTCGTCCTCGATGGTGAGGCTGAGCTGGGTGTCGCTGAGTTCGATGTTGATGAGGATGTTTCTGGCATGGCCATGACGCACGGCGTTGGCCACAGCCTCCTGGACGATGCGGTAGAGATGCATGGAGGCCTCAGGGGAGTCGAGCTGCAACTCGGAGTTCTCCCGGACTTCGATGTTCGTTCCAGTGAGCCGAGAGGTCGTCTGCGCAAGATCCCGCAATGCGGTGGAGAGACCGCTGCGATCCACATGTACAGGAAAGATGCCACGGGCGAGATCCCGTGCCTCGACGACGGCCTGCTGGAGTGATTCCTCAATCTGCGAGGCGTCATGAGCGCCCTCGAGTCCCTTGGCCTGCATGTCTTCCGTGAGGGCGCGCACGGCGCAGCTGATGGCTGCGAGCTGCTGGCAGAGTCCGTCATGCAGATCCCGACCGATGCGTTGCTGCTCGTGCTCGCTGACGCTGACGATGTCTTTTTCGAGCTGACGCCGCTCTTCGAGCATTCGGATATGGGCTGCATCAGAGTCCTGACGGTTGCGCACGGCATTCACGGCGAAGACGACGACGCAGAAGTAAAACTCGCGGTTCATCAGTGCCCAAAGATAGCCCAGCTTGGTTTCATAGGGGTGGGTGTCATTGTTTGAATACCACCAGACAATGCCCGAAAAGATGGCAACGAGGAAGCCGGCCGCGCTGCCAGACCACCACACGGCCAAAATGATCGGGATGGCATAGAAAATGAAAAGGCTGACTTCCCAGCCGGTCTCAGCATCCAACCAGCCCATCATCAGTGTCAACGCCACGGGCATCAGGATGGCGAGCCAGAACGGCTGCTGACGCATGGCGTTGGTCAAGGCTGTCCAGCCGACCGCCTGAGCTGGTGGGTCTGGCTCTGTAGGCAACGGGTGGCTGGAGATGCGCGTGGTCATGTGGCTAAGCTCCTGTGAGCATCAAGAAGTCTGCATACTCGCGTATGTAATCTTCTTCTTCATAGGGTAAAGAGGCCAGCACGAGCAAGACTGAATCTGCCGAATGCTGGAACTGAGTGGACCAGATCAGCGGAGGGACGAAGACACCGAGTGTCGGGCGGTCGAGATGAAAATTGGCCTGCCGCCCACCGTCATCGACGAGCACGTGGCAATCTCCATGCACACAGAGAAGGAACTGCGCGCAACGACGATGCGCATGCTGGCCGCGTGTTTGATTTTCAGGAACGCCAAAGGTGAGGAAGTAGCGCTGTGGCTGGAAGGGCAGCCCTCGAGGCAATTCACCGACAGTCAGGTGCCCGCGCGCAGGATCGATGCTGCAAGGCATCTCGTAGAGGCACACTCCGCTTACGGGTGTTTCACGGATGCAGGGTGGAGGCAGGCTCATGCGCAGTCTGGGGATGCGGCATCACGATGGATCATCGTGCGCACGAGTGACTGGGGTTTGCCCGACACGGTCAGAAAGGCTCGTCCGACATATTCGCCGATGATACCGAGCATCAGCAACTGAGCGCCGGAGAAGATGGCCAGTGCGCCCATCAGTGATCCCCAGCCCGCCTGCCGTGCGCCCACAGTGATCATTTCTAGCAGCACGATGGCCAGCATGGCTGCTCCGCCGAGACAAAGGATGACGCCGAGCACGCTCGCGAGGCGCAGTGGCATGATGCTGAAGTCGAAGAGCAGGCTCAAGCTCAGGCGGATCAACCTGGTCAGGCTGTACTGGCTGCGCCCTTGGATGCGTGGGTCATGGCGCACTTCGAGTGTGCTGATGTGATGCGTGGCACCGAGGATGAGACCGTCGATGTAAGGGTACGGCCCGCGATAGGTGATGATACGCTCCACGAGTTCACGGCGGAGGGCCCGGAAGCTGGAGAGGTAGAGTTTAGCCGGTTTGCGCAGCAGCAGGGTGGCGAAGTGGTTCGCCAGCCAGCTTGCCGCATTGCGCATCAGGGAGTGCTGCTTGGTTGCGTAGCTCGAATACACGACCTCGGCTCCGCTGGTGCACAGGTGATTTAGAAGACGCACGGCCTCCTCCAGGGGGTTTTGCAGATCGTCGTCGAGATTGACCACCCACTTTCCGCGTGAGCGCCGGTAACCTTCGAGCACGGCGGCATGTTCGCCGTAGTTGCGTGCCAGTTCCACGAGCACGACTGGAGCGGGAAAATGGGCGGTCAAATCACGGACCCGGTCAAAGGTTCCGTCCGAGCTGCCATCATCCACGAGCACGAGTTCCCAGCTCTCTTCCACACGTAACTCGCGGAAGGCGCTCAACAGTGCAGGCAGTCCGTCTCCCGTTTGAAACAACGGGACGACGAAGCTGAATTCGGGTGGCTCAGCGTTCTCGTCCATGGCGGTGTGCGACAGTGAAAACAGAGGAGCCAATGAGCCCAAGTCTGCGGCTGGCGTATGCATCCAGCCGGCCAAGATGGGTGAGCGAGGCATTCAGCCAGGCGGGAAGCTGCCGGACATCTGAGCGCGCTGAATGTGGGCGCAGCCGTGTCCAGCGCCGCCAGACGAGCAGCGGCAGAAAAAGCCAGGCGTTCCAGTAGTGCGTCATATCCGGGCTGAGGTTATGAAATAGCAGTCGATCATGCACATGACATGCTGTGTAGCGTCGTGCGCCACGGACCGCGTGATCATGCGCGCCACGAAGGCAGTCGAAGGCAGGGAGATTCATGATGAGAACGCCGCCGGGCTTCAGCACGCGTGCCACCTCGCCCAGTGCATGATGTTCATCCACCTGTTCGTGGTAGAGCACGTCCAGACTTAGGACGGCATCGAAGGTGGCTGACTCAAACGGTAGTTCGTGAAGGGAGGCTTGAGTGACTTGCTTCAATCCACGCTGCTGGCAGTGGGCGATGGCAGCCGGGGCGATGTCGATGCCATGGATGTCCCAGTTCGTCAGCCGCTTCATCATGCCACCGGTGCCGCAGCCAGCATCGAGGACTCGTGCGCCATGGGGGACGCGTGCCTGGATCTCCTTCATGACGAGTCGATGCAGTATGGTATACCACCAATGCTCGTCCTCCGCCATGCGCAGGATGTCATGCTCAGCAGGGGCCATGTGAAAAGTCGGAGATGGCTTCGATGACTTGATCCAGTGCCCGGTGAGACAGATAGGGGTGCAAAGGCAGTGAGAGTACCTCGGCGGCTGCTTTTTCCGCTTCTTCAAAAGGGTGCGGGTATGCCCATGCTGGCTGTTGATTGAGCGTGGCAGGGTAGAGCACCGCCACGGGGATTCCCTGGCGCTCCAGATGCTCGCGCAAAAGATCACGCTGGGGGCTGCGAATGACGAATTGATGGAAGGCATGTCCGCAGTCTGGACGGGTATGCGGCAATGAGATGACTCCAGTGTCAGAGAGCGCCTGCGTGTAGTGCTGCGCGTGCTGTCGCCGCCGCGAAATATGGGCGTCGAGGAAAGGTAGTTTCACTCGCAGAACAGCCGCTTGCAGTTCGTCCAGCCGACTGTTGATGCCTGCGTGGTCACTGACGTAGCGCTGCCGCCAGCCGTACTGGCGGAGTTCCCGCACGCGCTCTGCCAGGCTTTCATCAGAAGTCACCACGGCTCCGGCATCGCCGAGGGCTCCGAGATTTTTGGTGGGATAAAAGCTGAAGGCAGCCATGCGCCCGAGGGTGCCGATGGCGCGTCCTTTCCAAGAGGCTCCATGGGCCTGGGCGGCATCTTCCAGCAGCTCGATGCTGTGTTCTTCGGCCACTCGGCTGAGTCCAGCCCAGTCGGCAGGATGTCCGTAGAGATGCACGACGATGGCGGCCTTCACACCAGCGCCTGCGGGTGTGGTCAGCAGCTTTTTCAGAGCCTGCGGGCAAAGGGTCATCGTCTCGGCCTCGACGTCCGCGAGCAGCACGGTGGCCCCTGCACGTCCAAC
>JBILPY010000432.1:0-4246 GCA_044373575.1 Prosthecobacter sp.
GAATTTCAGCCCAAACGCAAACTGCTCGACTGGCCGGAAACGCTGGAGCAGCTCGCCGCACACGTTGGAGCTGACAAGTTCCACCTCATGGGCTGGTCGGGTGGAGGGCCATATGTTTTAGCCACAGCCAAGGCATTTCCAGAGCGCATTCTCACGGCAACAGTGGTCTGCGGAGCACCACCGCTGATGTTTCTGGGCTTCCAGCACATGTTTTGGGTCTATCGCCTGATGATCCACCTGCGGACCTTCTGTCCCTGGCTGCTCGGCGGATTGCTGCGTTTGGGGAAAGTCATCTCCAGTGGCAAGCCGGACAAAGCCCCCCTCAAGTGGCTCATGCTCATGCTGGGAAAGGAAGACCGCGGCGTGCTCTCCGATCCGCATACATTCGATGTTGTTCGTCAAGGCATCATTGAAGCACTTCGTCGGGGGCCTCGCATGGTCATCGCCGATGCTGACATCTACCTCAGCGAATGGGGATTTGAGGTCAGCAGCATCGAGACTTTTATCCACTTCTGGCACGGCAAAGAGGACAAAAATATTTCCTGGAAATACAGCGAGCAGATCTCCGCGCTCATGCCTCACACCACCACCCACTGGTTCGAGCATGAGGGGCATTACTCGCTGCCCATTATACATGCCGAGCAGATCGTGAAGCACGCGCTCGGCAAAGAGTAAGGTTGGTCATCGCGCCACCTTCAGATAAGCGATCAAATCAGTCAGCGACTGGGGCGTCATCACCGCCTCCAAGCCCTCTGGCATCAGTGATGTGCCCGTGCTCTTCAATGAAGCGATCTCGCTCCGCAGCACCGACTTCGTGAGATTTCCGGCCATCTTCAGCGTCAGGCTGGCGCTCGTTTCGGTGGCGATGACGCCGTAGAGCTGCTCGCCGCTCTTCAGCGTGCAGTGATAGGCCATGAAACCGGGCTCGATGATCGCGCTCGGGTCCAAAATGGAGTTGAGGAGCTTTTCGGCATCGTGCTGCACCACGCTGCGCAGGTCCGGGCCGAGTTCGAGGCCCACGCCGTCGAGTTTGTGGCAACTGATGCACACGCTCGCGAAAACGGTCTTCCCGCGTGCGGCGTCGCCCTTGAGCTTCAGCGCCGGTTTGAACTTCTCCACCACCGCCGCCCGCGTGGCGCTCGTCGAGTCCGCAAACACCTTCTCCGCCGCTTGCGCGATGTTTTTCTTCGGATGTTTCACCAGCCGCGCCCGCGTCGCCGCATCACAAGCCTTCGCCTCCGGCCGTTTCAGCAGCGCGAGAGCCCAATCGTCGTTCGAGAGCAGCGTTTCGAGGATCTGCGTGCGCAGCGCCGGTGTGCGCCGGTCCCAGCCTTCGAGCAAAAACTGCTCCCCGTCCTTCGGTTGCAGCTTCGCGACGAGCTGCAGCACCTCTGCGCCGCCGGTTTTGGCCCAAAGCTCTGGCAGCAGGCCTTTCACCGTCTCGCGATGCCCGCGATCCGTCGCCAGCAAGGCCAGCGATTCCATCGTCGGAGCCGTTTGCAGCGATTCGGCGGCCTGTTGCAGCTTCGCCGCCATTTGATCGACCGCCGCCCGCGCCTTCTCATCCGTGACCTGTTTTGCGAAAGCGGCCAGCGAGAGGTTTTTCTCGTCCAAAATGGTCAGAAGCTCCTGCAACCCGTTTTGAGCCTCCAATCGCGTCACCAGTGCCGCGATGGCTTTGTCATTCTTCGTCGCCAAAGCGCAGCGCATCAGCATCGCGAACGGTTTCGCATTCGTCCGCTCGCAAACCCGCTCCAAATGCGGCAGCACCGAGCTCAATGCCGCGCCTTGCAGCGGTGAACCAAGTTCCGCGTTGTTCAGCTCCTCCGCGAGCAAATCTCCCGCCCACTCGAATTTCAGTTCACCGAGCGTGCAGGCCAGTTGAAGGCGCACTTGGGCATCTTTGTCATTCACGAGCTTTGCGAGAGCTTTTTGGAGTGGCGACGAGTCGTCGCCCTTCCATTCGAGCTTCTCGGCCATTTGGAGAGCTTGTTCACGGACATGAGCAGACTCATCGCCGAGGAGTTTCACGCACTCGAAAGTCTTGAGCTTGCCTTGGGGCAAAAGCGTCCATCCCATTTGAGCTTTGATGTTCGCTGTCCCTGTGATCGAAGCGGGGCCAGCTCCGTTCCGCAACGCTATCATCTGGGCCTTGTCCCTCATCCAGCCATTTGCGGACTCGAAGGGAGCGCGGACACTCTTGTCCGCTGCTTGGAACATCGACGCCCAGACGCGGGCAGGAGTGCCCGTGCTCCCGTTTTTGCGCTCCACTTTCCAGATCCTCCCCTTGTCGTCCCCTTCGCGGTAATGCGGCAGTAGCTCCTCTTTCCCGTTCTGCGGGAGCCACTGCGGATGCTCGATCATGTAGCGATACATGTCGGCGACCCACAGGGCGCCGTCGGGGCCGGTGCGGACCATGACGGGGCGGCACCAGCGGTCTGCGCTGGCGAGGAAGTCCATCTTCGACTCGGCGGGATCGCGCACGGCTTTGAATGTCACGCCGTCATCTTCGAGCACATGATGCTGCACCAAATTGGCAAACGGCTCGCAGGTGAAGGCGTGCGTCTTCCCATCATCAAACAGCACGACATCGCGATACACCTCGATGCCGCAGGCGCTGGTGAAGCGTCCGGCTTGATCAAAGCTGTGAAAACGCTTCTCGCTGCTGCTGGCGGGATAGACGGGCGGATTGCGAGGGAAGAGCTGATGGATCGGGTCAGGCGGGATGACGTGCGGATTGCGGCGCAGGTAGTGATCCTGCAACACATAGTGCCAGAGCGGAAAACTGTTCTGCACGCCGAACCAGTGGCCCCAGTCATCGCGGGCGCGGCCGAACTGCGAGGGGCCGCTCTGCGGATCAAACTCGCCGGTGTCCGGCTTGAAGCGGAAGTCGCGACTGCCGAGGTCGATCTTCTCGCCGGTGAGCTTGCACTCGATTTGCGTGCCCTTGTTGTAGCCGCCGTGATGCGCCCCGGCGGCGCAATACACCCAGCCATCCATGCCCCAGCGCAGGCCGTTCACGCGGAGCTGCTGGTTGCCGGTGCTAAAGCCGGTGTAGAGCACCTTCTTCGTGCCATCCGGCGAAATGAAAAAGATGTCCGGCGCGGCGGTGACGATGACGCCTTCACGCCATGTCAAGATGCCGGTGGGATAGCTCAAGTCGCTGACGATGACGTGGCGTTTGTCGTAGCGGCCGTCGCGGTCCGTGTCCTCCAGCCGCACGACACGTCCGCCGGCCTTGCCATTGCCATCCATGCCGAGCGGGTAGTCCGCCATCTCGATGACCCACAGGCGACCCTGCTCATCCCAATCAAACGCGACCGGATCGAGCACCACCGGCTCCGCCGCGACGAGTTCGATGCGGTAACCTTCACGCACATGCCACTTCTTCGCGGATTCTTCGGGGGAGAGGGGTTGTGTATCTGTAGGACGGGTCTGTGACCCGGCACTCTTCGTCCCGCCAGCAGAAGCCGGGTCAGAGACCCGGCCTACAGCCAATCCGGCCACCTCCACCTTTTCAAACGTGCCTTCCAGCGGTGCGAAGTCATCGCAGCGCCTGCCAAAGAACAATTCTTTCTCGCCGGGCGCGGTGACGGGCAGTTCGGCGTCGATCTCGACCTTGCCGTTGAGCGTCACCTTCACTCGCGAGCCGAGGCGCTCCAGCTTCACGTCATTCCATGAGCCGGGTTCGATCATCGTCGTGCCGCGCACGATTTGAGAGGCCGCGTTGCCATTGAAGACGAAGAGTTTGCCGGGTTCGGAGTCCTTGTAGCTGCCACCGATGCCGAGATGATCGCCCGGAGCCTGATGATCGCCCTTCGGCCCGCGGGAGATGAGGTAGGCGGTCACCGCGCTGACATTGTTGGCCTTCGTGTTCTTTAAGCGCATCGACGCGGACCAGTTTTCATGCGCCTTGAGCAAGGCCGAGCTCTGCACCTGCACCCGCTTCTTCCGCTCCGCCCGCGAAACGGCCCGCTGTGCATTCTCTTCGCCCACTCTCGAGATGTTCCAAAGCTTCGCGATGATCGAAGGCTCGACGACGCGATCCCAGATCGTGATTTCATCCAGCCGACCTTCGAGCCCCTGGCCGAAAAGCACTTCATTCGCTGCTTTCCCGGCCTTTCCGGCCAACACGGGCTTCTCCGAGCCATCGAGATGCACGCGCACGTTGTCGCCATCGCGTATGAGCACGGCGAAATGCCAGTCGTCGGCAAAAGTGGTCCGCACAGTCCCCTGTGCGGCAGAT
>JBILPY010000434.1:0-4244 GCA_044373575.1 Prosthecobacter sp.
CTTTGGGACGACGAGTGAAGCCAGATCAACCACGCCAGAATCATCCCTTTCCCCTTTCTAGATCATGCTAAGCCGAGTCGCAGACAGCATCTACTGGATGGCACGCTACATGGAGCGTGCCGAAAATCTCGCCCGCCTGCTTTTATCCACGCAGGACCTCCTCCTCGATGCAGGAGCAGAGGCTGCGGATGAATCTCAATTCTGGGGACCGCTCCTCATGACCACGGGTGATGAAGAAGTTTACTTCGCCGCGCATCCCGAGGCCGAAGGAGCCACCGTGGCTGACTTCCTGGCGCTGAGCCCGAAGAACCCGAACTGCATCCTCAATTGCGTCCGCACGGCGCGTGAAAATGCCCGCACAATCCGAGATCAGATCTCCGATGAAATGTGGGAGTGCATCAACAGTCTCCGGCTCTTTCTCGAGTCACCGGAAGCAGCGGCCATGCATCGGTATCAAAGCGCCGCTTTTTATGAAAAGGTGCTGATCGCTTCCTATCAGTTCCAGGGCATTGCCTCCTCCACGACTCCACGAGATGAGATCTGGTACTTCCTGCGTCTTGGCATGTGCATTGAGCGTGCGGACAAGACCAGCCGCCTCATCGACACCTGCTCAGCCATCTCGCTTGATATGCCGCCCAGCCCGCTGGCGCGTCCGCTGCGCTGGGCCGCTCTGCTGCGTTCCTGCTCTGCCTGGCATGCCTTCCAGGCTTACAGCAGCAACAAGCTCGACCCCGTCAAAATCATCGAATACCTCCTCCTCGACGAGACTTTCCCGCGCTCAGTCGCCTGGTGTGTCGAGGCGCTGCACAATACACTCACCGCCCTGTGCGGTAGCGGCAGACTCGATGACATGAAGTCGCCCATCCGTGCCTGTGGCCGTCTGCGAGCAGACATCGCTTACATCACCATGCCCGATGTGCTCAAAGAGGGCCTGCACGAATACATCGACCGCCTTCAGGAGAAGCTCAACGACATCGGCCAGACCATCTACGAGACGTTCGTGCGTTACACGGATGCTGCTCCAGCAGATTCTGAGATCGTCTCGGCCACTCCAGTCCTCGCGCATGGTGCCTTTCACACTCTCGCCGGAGCAGATTTGCAAATGCAGCAGCAACAACAATGAGTTCTTGGTTCCCATTTCTCTGTTCGCCGTTTTCTGCGGGCGGGATCTAGGCCATGAAATAGAGCTGTTCTGAACACAATTGAGAGCAGCGAACTGAGAACCGCCCATGCGCCTCCGCATCTTCCATCGTACTCGCTACGTGTATCGCTCTCCCGTGCGAGACAGTCACAATGAAGTGCGCCTGCATCCCGCCACGGATGATGCGACCCGCATGGAGTTCTTCCTGCTGAATGTTCAGCCTCCCGTGCGTCTCCAGCATTATCGCGATGACTGGATGAACTATGTCCATTGGTTCGACATCGCCGAACCACACAACGGCCTGAGTATCGAGGCACAGATCACAGTCCAGACCAGCAGCCAATACACGCAGGGGAAACCGGTCGGTGTGAGCTTTGCCAGCCTCAGACAGATGGAGGACGACCTCCTCATACCATTGCTGAAAAGCAGCACCTACGTCGATATCAATCGCGAGGTCTGGAAGGAGGCGCTCGATGTGAAAGCCACCAGCGATGATGTCTTCGAGACGGCCGTGGCCATCATGGGCCACATCAACACGAACTGGGCCTATGCACCGAACACGACGCACGTCTCCACCCACATGCGCGAGGTCATGATGAACCGTCAGGGCGTGTGCCAGGACTTCTCCCATGTCATGATCGGCATGTGCCGCTCGCTTGGCATCCCGGCGCGCTACGTCAGCGGGTATCTTTACAACGGCCCGGGCAATCAGTTGCGCGGCGCCCAGGCCACCCATGCGTGGTGTGAGGTCTTCGTGCCGGGCAAAGGCTGGTTCGGCCTCGATCCGACGAACAACACTCTCTCGGACGAGCGCCACATCAAGATCGCCACCGGCTGTGATTATTCAGACGCAGCGCCTTTGACCGGCCAGTTCGACGGCCCGATGAACGCCACTCAGGCGATGCACGTCGAGGTCGAAGTGAATCTGGCCTGAGTGCCACGACAGGCCGCCTTATTGCAGGCTCTTGCCCTTTGTTTCGGGAGCGAACCAGATGAGCACCATACCGACGACATAGATGCAGGACAGCACGGAGAAGGCATTGGCCTCGACCTGAAGTTGCATGAGTCGGCGGGCTTCGCCTTCGAGTTCAGTCACCTTGGCTGAACCGAACATGCTCATGAGGTTCACGAATTGAAGGGAGCCGATGGCGGCGATGAGGCGTCCGAAATTGAAGCAGAAGCCCTGTCCCGTGGCACGCACGCTGGTGGGGAAGAGTTCCGGGAAATAGAGCGGGAAGAAGCCGTAGAACGAAGCAGTGAGACCGCCGAGCAGGAAGGCGCTTGTCATCAGCCACACAGGCATGCCGGAGCCAGTGTAGGAATGGTTCGTCTGGAAGAACACGAATGCGGAGCCCAGTGCCAGCACGCAAAGAAGGAAGTAAGTGATCCGGCGACCGAGCTTGTCAGCTACCAGCGGTGTGAGCAGGGTGACTAGGATGGCACCCAGCGCCGTGGCGATCACGACGTACTCGATGATGTTCGACTTGGTGCCTTCAGGAGACAGAAAGGACGCCCACTTGGCGGCCTGCTGTGCTGATCCCCACGTTCCCATGAGCGCCACAGCGGCGAGACCTGCGCCGATGAGCAGACTCTTCATGATGAAGGCACGCTCCGCCGTCTGCACACTGCCACCGGCCTGAGCGCGCGTCATGTAGCTGCGCACGGGATGCAAGTAACCCCACAAAGCGATCGCGAGGCCGATGAAGGTCACGGGCAGAGCCACGGCATTGCCAACTTTTTCCAGCACTTGCGGTGTCCAGACGGTGATGATGCAGAGGGCCGCAATGGCGGCGACCAAGATGCCGAGGAGGTCTTTCGTCGCCCAGTGGGAGGTCGTGCCCGACTTCTTCTCCTCCTCCCACTTGTGCGATTCGGGGACAAAAATCAGGATGAAGAAGTTGATCAAGGCAGGGGCAGCACCGCTCACGGCGAGGAGACGCCAGCCGCGATTGTGCAGCAGGTAATCCGCCGTCTCCTGGCTGATGCCGATGTTGCTGATCCATTGAGTGACCGTTTCCAAACTGGCATTCAAATACAGGCTGAGCACACCCGTCAGTAGGAAGCCCACATTGGACGCCGCACCGATCATTCCAGCGATCCATGCACGGTTCTTGCCACCCCAGATTTCATTCACGAGAGCCACTCCGAGCGCCCACTCGCCACCCATGCCGAGCGAGGCGACGAAGCGCAGCGCTGCGAACTGCCAGGCTTCCGTGACAAAGGCACACAACCCGGTGAAGATGGCGAAGGTGAAGATGGCCAGCGCCATGGCCTTCACCCGGCCCAGCTTGTCGCCGAGCCAGCCAAAGAGAACTCCGCCCGTCGCTGCGCCAACCAGGAAGATGGCAATGATCACCGTGAACCACTGGCCCTGCACGGCGGCAGATGAGTCAGGCAGCATGTCCTGGAGCGCAGGCTTGCCGATCAGCGGAAACAACCCCATTTCAAAACCATCAAAGAGCCAGCCGAGGAAGGCGGCGACGAGGGCTGCGATGTAACCGCGTTGCGCGGTGGGAGAGACAGGAGTGGCGGGGGTGGACATGAGCGGGAAAGAACGAGACTGGGACAAAGAGGCTTTCAGGGCAAGCGCTGAGGATGGATTCCCATTTGCCACCTGCGCAGCCACCGCCATACTCCACGCCCGCCCCCCAAACCATGGCCTCACCTTTCCTCACGCAGGACTTTCATGTCCGTTGGTCCACGCTCGATCCAAGCCACATCCAGGCTGACATCACCCAGTCCCTCCAGGATGCCGAAGCTGCCATCAATCGCGTCTGCGAGCAGGATCGCGGCAAGATGAACTTCGACACCGTGGTCCTCGCGCTTGATGAAGCCACGCGTGCGCTGAATGAAAGCTGGGGACTCGTGACGCACCTCGACTCGTTGTGCAATTCTCCTGCTCTTCGCGAGGCGCACAACGCCATGCTGCCGCAGGTCAGCTCCTTCTTTGCCAAGATCCCGCTCAATGATCACCTCTGGGATCTGCTGGAGACTTACAGCAAGACCGAGGAAGCCCGCGCTTTGCCGCCCGTGAAGAAGCGCGCGCTCAATGAGACGATGGAAAGCTTCCGCCAGGCTGGTGCCGATCTGCCGCCGGACAAAA
>JBILPY010000435.1:0-4242 GCA_044373575.1 Prosthecobacter sp.
GGAAATGTTCGGAAAGCTCATGAGCATCCCGGACGAACTCATGGCCAAGTATTACCTGCTCGTGCTCGGCGAGGTGCTGGATACCACGATGCACCCGATGGAGGCCAAGAAGCAGCTCGCTGCCAAATGCGTGGCCACCTACCACAGCGAGGATGCCGCCCGCGAATGCCGCGAGGACTGGGATTTGCGCTTCAGCAAGCGCGACCTTGCCAATGTGGAGCTACCCATTTTGACTCTAAGCGAGCGCAAGGATGTGCTCGGCGTGGTGCAGCATGCTTATCAGTCGGTCTTTGATCAAACCATGTCCGGTGGCGATGTGCGTCGCCTCATCCAAGGCGGCAGCATTCAGCTCAATGGCGAGAAGCTCAGCGACCCGAAAGCTGAACCTGCCTGGGAAAGCGGCACAGTGCTGAAGCTCGACAAGAAGCGCAGCGTACGGCTGGCGTGATGTGTTCCATTCGTTGCACCCCGCTCTGACAGGCGTATCAAAGACGCCCTGACCCGCCATGCCTTCTGCTTTTCTTCCCATCCTTGATGCTCTCCCGGCGCGCAAGTCGCCGCTCATGGAGAGGTTTTGGTCGTTGCTGGAGGTGAAGAAGCCCGCACAACTCGAAGCCATGGCGCGTGAGGCGCGGCAGATCACGCGGCGAAATTTTGGCCGAACGATGCGGATGTTTGCGCCGCTCTACGTCTCCAATGAGTGCGTGAACAACTGCTCCTACTGCGGGTTCTCCCGCGACAATGCGAGCATCATGCGTGTGACTTTGACCATCGATCAGGTGGTGAAGGAGGCGCGGCATCTGGTGGATCAGGGCTTCCGCAATATTCTGCTAGTGGCCGGTGAGCACCCAAAGTTCGTGAGCGATGGCTACCTGGAGGAGTGCATCCGCGCGATTCGTGAATTCGTGCCGACGATCGGCATCGAGGTCGGTCCGATGGAGGCTCCAGAGTATGAACGCATGGTGAAAGCGGGCTGCGAGGGGCTGGTGGTCTATCAGGAGACCTATGATCGCGTGATCTATGCAGACATGCATACGGCGGGGCCGAAGAAGGACTTTGACTGGCGCATTGCCTGCCCGGAGCGCGGGTATGAAGGCGGCTTCCGGCGCATGGGTGTCGGGGCGCTTTTCGGCCTGAGTGACTGGCGTCTGGAGGCACTGCGCCTCGCTGCGCATCTGGAACATCTTTATAAGCACTGCTGGAAGTCCACTTTCACGGTGGCCTTCCCGCGTTTGCGGCCAGCGGCGGGTGGTTTTCATCCGCTCACGAGTTTCCCTGACTGGGCATTGGTGCAGACGATCTGCGCTTTCAGGCTGATCTTTCCCGAAGTAGGCATCGTGCTGAGCACGCGTGAGCCTGCGCACCTGCGTGATGCACTCGCACCAATGGGCATCACGAGCATGAGCGCCGGCAGCCACACGGAACCCGGAGGCTACACTGGCGCGGGCAGCGATGACCTGCATCAGACCGTGAAAGGTCGCCGTGTAGAATTGGTCGAAAAAGACGAAAAAGCCCGCGCTGAAGGGCAGTTTGGCATCGCTGATGTTCGCTCACCCATGGAGGTGGCCGCGATGCTATCTGGCCAGGGCCTTGATGCCGTGTGGAAAGACTGGGACTCGGTGATCCTGGCGGCGGCGTGAATCGAGCACTTTACGGTTCGGCCCAGTGGACTTCGACCAATTGAGGACGATGGTCAGAACCCACATCGGGGCCAATCTGCCGACGAGTGATGATCAATGACGATGTGCAGAGTATGTGATCGATGGGTATCGCAAACACCGAAGTCACCCGCCATGTGGGCTGCCAGGGAGGTGAGGACGAGTGGAAGTCCAAACTGCCCGCTTCTTGGATGGATCGCATACCTTCGCACCATGGGGTGGAATTGAAGTCTCCCATGACAAGTGCAGGCGTTTTTGATGCTGCCACCTGATAAGCGACGGCTCTGAGCTGGTTGTTTCGGCTATGCCAGGCGATTCTGCCAACCGGCGGCACCGGATGGATGCCGTAAAAGTGCAGTTCTCGCGTTCCGATTTGAAGGTGCGCCGTCAACGAGGGTTTGGTATATGGCCCGATGTCAGGCCCCATCTGAAACTCATCGACGACACGCACCTCTTTCAATGGCTGTCGGCTGAAGAGCGCGATCCCAAAGTTGTCCGACTGCGGATGCACGAGGTAATGGGGGTGGGTGGCTCTGAGCGGCTCCATGGCTGACGACCAGACATCATTGACCTCCATCAAGAAAATGAGATCAGCATCGCAAGAGCGAAGGTATTCGAGCACCTCCCCATGCCGCTTGTTGTTGGTCAGAACGTTCAGGCTGACGACTCTCACGCTTTCGGGGGAGACTGCGTTTTGCCCGGAGGTGGAAGTTCGGACTGTCAGGCTGCAGATCAGCCATGCATTCAGCATCAAAGTGATAACGCTGAGACCGGCGACCTTTCTGCGTCCTCGCCAGAAATTCCAGAGGACTGCCAGCAGCGAGATGATGAGGTATTGCCAGCGAAAGTGGGCAAAGAGATCAGCGAACCAATGCCAACTCCCCGCTAATCCTATCCATGATCCGCTGAGAGCCAGAAGGATCACCACATCAAAAACTCCGTCCAGCCGGATGCTTGGGGATAGAAACGAGCGGCGGGCTGGCATGGTTTTCAGCAGACAGGAAGAGGCATGGCATGGTTCAACTGGCATAAAAAAACACCCGACCTCGCGGCCGGGTGCTTTGGGAATCGGTCTGAACCGAGGGACGGGATCAGGCGAAAAGGTCAATGACGGGCACGCCCTTGTCACCGACCGTGAAGGGACGGTTGGAAGGAGACATGACGACTTCGTCCACAGGAAGACCCATGGCGTGGCCTACGGTGGCAAGGAAGTCCTGCGGGCTGGTCTGCTTGTCGGCAGGGCGACGGCCTTCCTTGTCGGTGGATCCGTAGGCGAAGCCGCCTTTGACACCAGCGCCGGCGAAGACGGTGGAGTAAGCCAGCGGGTAGTGGTCACGACCATCGTTTTCATTGACGTCCGGCGTGCGACCGAACTCGGAACCGAGGACAATGAGGGTGGACTCAAGCAGACCTTTGGACTGGAGGTCCAAGATCAAGGCGGAGAACGCGGTGTCGAGCGTGTTACCATTGTTCGTCATCGCGGTGTCGATGGTGTTGTGCATGTCCCAGCCACCCATCTGCACTTCGACGAAGCGGACGCCGTTTTCGACGAGGCGACGAGCAAGGAGACAGCCCTGGCCGAAGTTGTTGCGGCCATACTTCTCACGGGTCTCGGTGGTCTCAGTAGAGAGGTCGAAAGCTTTGAGATCTTCGCTCTTCATGAGCTTGAGAGTCTCGTCGTAGAACTCGGAGTAAGCCTTCACATCTTCCGTCTGGAACTTCTTCTGGAAGGCGGTATCGAACTCATTCATGAGGGAGACGCGCTTGTTGAACTGCACGTCGCTCGCGGTGGGCTGAATATTTTGCAGACCGCTCTCTGGATTGGAGATCGGAATGGGGGACATGGCGGGCGGGAAGAAGCCAGCACCAGGATAGGCGCTGCCGCTGTTCACGACGACGCTGTCTGGAAGGGTCTTGTCCTTGATGCGGCCCAAGAAGTGCGAAGCCCAGACACCCATGGCTGGGTGAACGATGGTGCCACGGGGCTCATAGCCGGTCTTCATGATGTAGGTGCCGGACTCATGCACGCCAGTCTTGGAGGACATGGAGCGGATGATGGCAAGCTTGTCGGCGTTTTCGGCCAGCTTAGGCAGGTAGCCGCCGAGAGCGACGATGTTGTCCCCCTTGGCTTTGGCTGCTGTGCCGAAGCCTTTGGTGGCACCTTCCTTCGGGTCAAAGGTGTCGATGTGGGTCATGCCGCCGCCCATCCAGAGATAGATGACGCGTTTGGCTTTGCCGAAGCCGGGAGTGCCGGGGCCGGACTTGGAGACAGCTTCAGCAGCCGCCATTTTGGCACCAAGGCCAGAGAGAACGCTGACGCCAAGGGTGGTCTTGGCGGCGTTGAGCATGAATTGGCGACGGCTGGCGTCGTTCAGGCGGAGGAGTTCGGTTTTCATAGGTAAATTAAGCTGAGATTTCGGTTCGGTCTGTTGATTGATTATTGAATGAACATGAATTCGCGGGTGTTGATCAAGGCCCAGATCATGTTGGCGTAGCCTTCCTCACCTTGGGCGAGATTACGCTTGGCGACGTCCTTCTCGTTCATGGTTGGCTTACGATTCATGATGGAGAGGAACATGGTTTC
>JBILPY010000055.1:0-13874 GCA_044373575.1 Prosthecobacter sp.
CGGGTTGTGATCACGACCATAGGCCGTGCCACCACGCACGCCATTGTCAGGTGTGCGGCCAAACTCACCGCACCAGACGATCAGCGTGTCATCCAGCAACCCACGCTGCTTTAAATCCTGGATCAGAGCTGCGATGGGCTGGTCCACCTGCCGGATCAAATTTCCATGAGCCCGCTCGATGTAGTCGTGGCTGTCCCAGGTGCCCGCGTAGAGCTGCACGAAGCGCACACCCTTCTCCACCAGCTTCCGCGCCAGCAGACATTTCCGGCCAAAGGCATCCGTCGCATCCTTGCCGATGCCGTACATCTCCTTCGTTTTCGCATCCTCCTTTTCCAGATCGATCACCTCGGGCACCTGCATTTGCATGCGAAATGCCAGTTCGTAATTGTTCATCCGCGCCTTCAGCTCGTCATGCCCAGGATGCTCCTCGGCGTGCTTCGCATTGAGTTTGCCGAGCAGGTCCAAATTGGCCCGCTGATGCTCCGGCGTGATGCCTTGCGGAGGCCGCAGATCCAGGATTGGCGAACCCTTCGGCCTCAGCGGAGTGCCCTGGAACTGCGCGGGCAGATAGCCGTTCCCCCAGTTCGCGCTACCGCCCTGCGGATAGCTGATCTCCGGCAGCACGATGAACCCAGGCAGATCCTGGTTCACCGAGCCAAGGCCATATGTCACCCACGATCCAATCGCCGGGTCACCGCCAAAGCGGTTCCCGCAGTTCATCTGATACATCGCCGTCGGGTGATTCACCGAGTCCACCTGACAGCCACGGTAGAAACAAAGATCGTCTGCGACCTTGGCGAGGTGCTGCCAGGGCTCGCTCATCCACGCGCCCGACTTCCCATGCTGGGCGAACTTAAAGGGCGACTTCACATAGTAGCGCTTCCCGCTTTCCATCGCCGACTTCTGCTTCCCCTCGCGGGTGAATTCCTTCAGATGCAGCTTCTCCAGCATCGGCTTCGGATCGAAGCAGTCGATGTGGCTCGGCCCGCCCTCCATCATGAGAAAGATGCAGTTTTTTGCCTTGGCCGGAACCTGCGGCGGATTCGGTGAAAGCGGCCCCTTGGCCTCCGCCGCCAGCATCGAGGTCAATGCCACACTGCCTAGTGAAGTCCCCAGTCCATAAACAAACTCACGCCGCGTCGGCGCATGCAGCGCCCGCGAGCCAGCGCAGGGGAAGAAAGAGGTATTCATGAGAGGTTTCGTCTCGAACGTGCGGCGAGATGGTGAACTAGCAGCGATTCCCGGCAGTCCCGGCGGAGAGAACCAGCCTGCCTTTCGACGTATGAACGGCATGGCCTTGAACCGGCTCATCCACCTCCTCTTCCCCTTCACCCTGCCGATGACACTGGCGGCGGTGGATTATGCCAAGGACATCAAGCCTCTGCTCAAAGAGCGCTGCGTGTCCTGCCACGGGTCCGTGAAGCAAAAAGGCGATCTGCGTCTCGATGCAGGCGCTCTGATCGGGAAAAGCATCCATGCCGATCTGCTCGAGCGCGTAACCTCGCATGATGAAGATGAGCGCATGCCACCGGAGGGCGCACGGCTCACAGAATCGCAGGTCGGTGCACTGCGCGAGTGGTTCGCTGCTGGCGCACCATTTCCGAGCGATGAGGCGATCCCCAAGAAGCCCTCGGAGCACTGGTCGTTTCAGCCGGTGACTCGTCCTGAGGTGCCGAAGTCGGCACATGTGCATCCGATCGACACGTTTGTGTTTGGTGAGAAGGCCGTAGCGCCTCGTGTAGCCCCGAACGCCTTGCTGCGGCGGGTGTTTCTCGACCTCATTGGCCTTCCGCCGACGATAGCGGAGCAGGAGAAGCACCAATCGCTCGATGCAGTCATCGACGACCTTCTCACCCGCCCCGAATACGGCGAACGCTGGGCGCGACACTGGCTCGACGTCGTGCGCTACGCCGACAGCAACGGCTACGAGCGCGATGCCGAAAAGCCCTTCGTCTGGCGCTACCGCGACTACGTCATCGAGGCGCTCAACAAGGACAAACCCTTCGACCGCTTCGTCATCGAGCAACTCGCGGGAGATGAATTGCCAGACAGATCTATCGAAACTCACATCGCCACCGGCTTCCTCCGGCTCGGGCATTGGGATGATGAGCCCGCTGATCCTGCGACGGATCGCTACGACCAGCTCGACGACATCGTGAGCACCACCGGGCAGGCCTTTCTCGGCCTCACCATCGGCTGCGCGCGTTGCCATGATCACAAATTCGAGCCGTTGGGCACACGCGACTACTACAGCCTCGTCGCCGTCTTCAATCCGCTCGAGCGCCCTCGCAAAGGCCGCACGGAGTTGACCGTGCCTGTCGATGGCACGGACGTTTACACCTGGCGCGAGCCCTCTGCGAAAGCCCCCGAGACACATGTGCTCGTGCGCGGCTCGCCCACACGCTTCGGCGATCTTGTTGAGCCTGCGGTGCCAGCGATTCTCGTCAAACAGCAGCCGCAGTTCCCATCGGGCAGTAAGACGACCCAACGCCGCCTCGGCCTCGCGCAGTGGATTGCGAGCACGGATAATCCGCTCACCGCTCGCATCATCGTGAATCGCGTCTGGCAGCAGCACTTCGGCCAAGGCCTCGTCACCACCGCGAACGACTTTGGTCTCATGGGTGCCACGCCATCGCATCCCGAATTGCTCGATTGGCTCGCGTATTGGTTCATGCATGACGCCAAGTGGTCGCTGAAGAAGCTGCATCACCTCATCCTCACCAGCCGTGCGTGGCAGGCCGTCAGATCATCCGATTCGATCACGCGCTACCGCCGTCTCGAAGTCGAAGCCATCCGCGATTCCATGCTCGCCGTCAGCGGCCAGCTCAATCCGAAGCGTTTCGGTCCTGCCATGAGGCCCGGCATTCCGAAAGCCGCGCTGGAAGCCAACACCGACAAAGAAAAAGTCTGGCAGGCCTCCGAGGAGCGAGAAGCCTCGCGCCGCAGCATTTACGCCTTCATCAAGCGCGGATTGGTGGTCCCCATGCTCGAAACCCTCGACCTCGCCGACACCGTCAGCAGTTGCCCCCAACGCCAAGTCACCACCGTCGCCCCACAAGCCCTCAGCCTTTTCAACGGCGACTTCGTGAACCAACAAGCCAAACACTTCGCCGCCCGCTTGAGACGCGAAGCCGGTGACGATCCCGCGAAGCAGATCACACTCTCATGGCGGCTCGCCTTGTGTCGCGAACCATCGGATGCCGAACTGACACAGATGTGTGCGTTTTTACACCAGGAGTCGCTGGAGCAGGCCTGCCGGGTAATTTTGAATCTGAACGAGTTTGTTTATCCCGAATAGCCATGAACCGCCCTCTCACACGTCGCGAATACTTGATGCGTGCCACCAACGGCTTCGCAGGGCTGGCGTTGGCGGATTTGATGGCGAGCGAAGCGCTGGCAGCATCGCCGTTGGCGGAGAAGCGGCCGCACTTTGCGGCGAAGGCGAAGCATTGTGTGTTTCTGTTCATGAACGGCGGGCCGAGTCAGGTGGACACGTTTGATCCGAAGCCGGCGCTCACGAAGCATCACGGCATGCCTTACACGGGCGATGCGAAGGTGGGGTCGAATGGGCGGGCGGTGGGGCATCTGATGCAGTCGCCGTTTGAGTTCACGCGGTATGGGCAGAGCGGGTTGGAGATCAGCAGCTTGTTTCCGCACACGGCGCGGTTTGCGGATGACTTGTGCGTGATTCGCTCGATGCATGCGAACACGGCGGCGCATGCGTCGGGATGCTTGCAGATGAACACGGGGAGCATCTTCATCGGCAAGCCGAGCTTGGGGTCGTGGTTGAGCTACGGGCTGGGTACGACGAATCAAAATCTGCCGGGATTTGTGGTGATGACGGACCCGCGCGGTGGGCCGATCGGCAGCGCGTCGAACTGGACGGCGGGCTACATGCCGGCGGCGTATCAGGGCACGTTGTTTCGCAGTGGTGGCTCGCCCTTGCTCGATCTGGCGACGCCGGAGGGCACGAGCGACCGCACGCAGCGGCGCGGTCTGGATTTGCTGAAGTCGCTGAACGAGGAGCATCTCAAAATGCATCCCGAGGAGACGGAGCTGATGGCGCGGATCGAATCGTATGAGCTGGCGTATCGCATGCAGACGGAGGCGATGAGCGTGGTCGATGTGGACAACGAAGACGCGGCGACGCGCGAGATGTATGGCCTCAATGACAAGCGAACGGCGGATTTTGGCCGCAAGTGTCTCATCACGCGCAAGCTCATCGAGAAAGGCGTGCGCTTCATCCAGCTCTACTCCGGCGGCGGTCACATCGAGGACACTTGGGACGGTCACAACGACTGCATCACCAATCACACACTGCACGCAGGCGAGACGGACAAGCCCATCGCCGCGTTGATCGCCGATCTAAAGCGCACGGGCCTGTTGGATGAAACGCTGCTCGTGTGGGGTGGTGAATTTGGCCGCACGCCGACGAGTGAGGGCGTGGGCAAGCCGGGCCGCGATCACGACTGGCATGGCTTTTCCATGTGGATGGCCGGTGCGGGGGTGAAAGGCGGGCAGGCCATCGGCGCGACAGATGAACTGGGATTCAAGGCCGTGGAGGATCGTGTGCACGTCAGTGATCTGCACGCGACGATCCTGCATCTGATGGGTGTGAATCACAAACGGCTGAGTTTCCCGCATCAGGGACTGAATCAGCGACTCACGGGCGTGGAGGAGCGGCGGGTGGTGACGAAGGCGCTGGCGTGATGGGCGGTTGAAAACCGCCCTTCCTTGAAACAAGCGGCTGATTCGTGGTGTAAGTCCTCGCTGATGAATCTGTGGCTCAAACAGCGTGACACGAAGGCGGCCAGCCCCGAACGGCGGCGCTTGCTGAAGTCGTTGTCAGCGGGCGTGTTGGGCTTCAGTGCGCCGGAATGGCTGGCGATGCAGGCGCTGGCAAGCAATTCATCAAAGGCGGCGGTAGTGGGACAGGCGAAGCGGGTGCTGGTGATTTATGAAGAGGGCGGCATCAGCCAGATGGACTCGTTTGATCCGAAACCGGACGCGCTGCTGGATCATCGGTCGCCCTTCAAACCGATCCCGACGAGTGTGCCAGGCACGCATTTCTCCGAACTGATGCCGCTGACGGCGAAACAGGCGCACCGGCTCGCCGTGGTGCGCAGCATGACCTCCGCACCGACGGCAGGGCACAGGGAATGCTGTCAGGAGTTCTTCAAAGGCTACCGCAACACGAACCCCTTCGACTTTCCCGACATCGGCTGCGTGGTGACGGAACTGATGGGCACGGACCGGCCGGAGATGCCGGGTTACATCTTTTGTCCAGGCATCAACATGCCGAACGCGATCACCAGCACGGGTTTCCTGCCCGCGAGTCGTGCGCCCTGGAAGCTCGGCACGAAGCAACTCGGTGAGAATCTGAGTGATCCGCAGTGGAAGGTGCGCTCGCTGGAGCTGCAAAAAGGCTTGGCGCGAGAGCGGTTGCTGGAGCGGCATCGGCTGCTCGAATCGCTCGATGTCGGCGCGGTGGCAGAATCGACGGCGGGGCAGTTGATGAAAGGAAACACGCAGCACGCGCTCGATCTGCTGACCAGCGACGAGGCGAAGCATGCCTTTGATCTTTCGCGCGAGTCGAACAAAACGCGCGACCGCTACGGACGCGATCATCGAGGCAACTGCTACCTGCTCGGGCGGCGCTTGATCGAATCCGGTGTGCGCTTTGTCACCGTGACCTGCATCCAGCCGCCGGAGCATGTGAAGCGTGCCGGCATTGGCCAACCCGGAGGTGTTTTCCTGAACTGGGATCATCACGAAGGCATCTACAACAACGGCCCGTGTGGTGGACCACAAGGGAACAGCAACCAGGAGCGCTACGGCCTGCCGCATCCGGTGATGATGCCGAGTTTGGATCGCTCGTTCAGCGCGCTGATTGAAGACATGCATGAACGCGGTTTGCTGGCTGAGACGCTCGTCTGTTTCGTCACCGAGATGGGCCGCACGCCGCGCATGAACAAATACAGCGGGCGCGACCACTGGGCGCGGTCGATGTCCATCGCCTTTGCAGGCGCGAGCTGTCCCGGCGGTGCGGTGATCGGTGCGACGGATCGCGAGGGTGGCGATGTGACTGACGCGCTCTACACGCCCTACGACTACGCGGAGACGATTTACCGCAAACTCGGCTTCTCCGATACGCAACGGCTCGAAAAGCCGAATGGTGTCGCCATTCCGCTGTCGGATGGTGGCAAGGCAATCCGCGAACTTTTCACCTCATGAGACCGCTCGCGCTGCTGCTGTTGTTTACCTCCAGTTCACTCGCCGAGCCAGACTGGGTGCTCGAAGGCACCTCTGCATGGCAGGCGCGGGATTCACAAGCAGAGTGGGTTTTCAAAGACAGGCTGTGGATCGGCGGCGGGTGGTTTCAGTCGTATGCGGAGCCTCCGCGCGATGTGTGGGCCTCCAGCGATGGTAAATCATGGACGTTGATCGAAAAGAGTGCGCCGTGGCTACACAGCGACTTGCCGATGAACCTCACGTTTGCCAACAAGATGTGGATCATGGGTGGCTGGCACAAAGGAAGGCTGCCGGGGCACAGCGCGAGCAATCAGGTGTGGTCTTCAAACGATGGCACGAAGTGGGAACAGATCACCGCGAGCGCAGGATGGTCGCCAAGACTCGCCGCAGGGCTGGTGGAGCATCGCGGGCGGATGTGGATGCTCGGCGGCACGGAGAATTACTATTTCGGCGATGACGCGAGTTTGAAAAACGACGTGTGGTCATCGGCGGATGGCAAAACGTGGAAGCAGGAGACAGCGAACGCGCCGTGGTCACCACGGGCGTATCATCAGGCGGTCGTTTTGAACGACAAAATGTATGTTCTCGGCGGTGGGAACTACGTGCCGTCTTATCACGCGAAGAACGACGTGTGGTCATCCAGCGATGGGGTGAACTGGACCTGCGAGACCGAGTTCGCGCTTTGGGAGCCACGTCTTTGGTTCAGCGCGGCGGTCTATCGCGGTCGGATGTGGGTGCTCGGCGGCTGGTCGAAGGACAAAGACAATTTCGGCGACGTCTGGCACAGCGCGGATGGCAAGAACTGGCAGCGGCTTGAAACGAAGACCTGCTGGAAGGCCCGGCATGAGCACTCGACCTTCGTTTTCCAAGACAAGCTGTGGGTCGCGGGCGGCCACGCGCGGCCGCTTTCCAGCGAGGTGTGGTCGCTGAGTTTGCCCCCTGAGAAGCGGTCCGTGATCACCCTGCCAGTGCGGATTCATCTCATGCAGTCCGACTCGATCCCTGCGATGCACACGACGCTCGTCGAAGCTGATGTGAAGCGCATCATGGGCAAGGTGAGCACGGTTTGGTCGCAGGCCGGCATTCAGTTCGAGATCGAGTCCATCGGCCCGACAACCGCGCTCCCGATGCCACTAGAGATGCGGTTGAAGCCTGAGTTTGATCGCGTGCATTCGATGATTCCAAAAGACCGCCTCAGCCCGAAGGCTATCGACATCTGCTATGTGAAGGATGTGCAGCCGAATGGCTTCTACTACGGCGAACCCGTCGTCGTGAAGGACACGGCCAAGCTACGCGAGGTGCCAGGTGGGCTGGATGAGCCGCTGCCGCGTGTCACTTCGCATGAGATCGGCCATGCGCTCGGTTTAAAACATAGGCAGGACACGACGAACCTCATGCAGTCCGGCACGACGGGCTTTAGCCTGAACGAGGCCGAGATCGCCACCGCGCGAGGGAATGCGGCTTGGTATCTGAGCAGGCTCAGGTGACAGCGCCACTTTGATAATCCCACATAAGCCGCCCATCTATCACAATGGCATCCCCGACGCCCGCCCCGACTGAGCATGCCTCTCGTGCCGCTGCTGGTTGGGAGTGCGAAAAAGTGGAGGATTTTTCCGGCCTCTCCCCGAGAGATGTTATCTAAAGGGATACGCAGAAAATGCGCTGCTCAGCGATTCAGCACGCCGCTGATCGGCGGTTATCTTGTACGGGCGGTACCAGTAAAGACTGGGGGCGGCGGGAAGATGGCGATGATGACCAATGAATGCGCGTGGATGTTGTAGTCGCCAGTGGGTACTTTGTTGAAGGTGATTCCGGCCAGGGCATCGGTGGAGCCCATCCAGGCTCGGGGCGACATACTGTTGGAAGGGCCGCCAGCGGTCGTGTTGGCACCTGTGCCGACCTGTGAAGAGACAAAGGGGGCGTGACACCCACGTGGTAGCCGACGGCGGGAAGCATGTTGTCGGCAGAATCCCTCGTGGGCAGGAGGGCGCGGCTATTTAGGCTGCCGCTTGCGCAGGTGGCTCGGTCGTGGTGGCCGCATGGGGCCTAGTTGGGCCTTCATTCAAGAGGCGGATGGCAATCGCGCGGGTGAGGCTGCGGCCCGATACAAGGCTGAGGGGCTGTGGAACAGCGCTGCCTGCGGGGCCGCAACAGTCTCGGACTGCCAGACGAGCTTGCTGGTGCTGTCATTGAGGAGGGAATTCCAGGCGCGCGCCACGAGGCTATGATCTGCAAACACGAAGGGCACGGGAGTGCGGCTGCGATTCGTGACCTAAGCGGTGGCGATCAAATTCGCGACGCCACGGTGTGCGACGGTGGCGGTGGGGTTTGGTGCCGCCGTTGCGATCTGGTATGCACTGGTGGTCAGGGAGGTCTGAAGTCTGCCTGCGGAGACGGGCTTTGGTCCCGAATTCTGAGCCTGGAGCACGGAGGCTGCCATGGCGAGGGCGATGGTGAATAAGCGGGTGGTTTCCATTACTGGTTGGGTATGGAAACGAAAGACTGGAAAGGTTCTTTTTTGGCCGAAACCCAGATTTTCAGACCAAGTTTTATGAAAAATTCACCGGTCCCGTCAAGCCTCTGCCAGATAGCGATGCTGCTGCTTTTCCAGGGGGGTGCGGAACATCATGGCGACGGCGAAGGTGGTGATGGTTCCGAACATAATGCGCCAGGGGAATTCGATGATGGGCATCCACTCGGGACGGGGAATGCCCTGAGCGCCGAAGAGGCCCATGACGTCTTTATCCAGTCCGCTCAGGTAGGCCACGACGATGAAGCCGGCGATCATGGCGATGACGTTGCCGAAGTCGTTGCCGCGTGTGCGGGTGAAGAGGCCGGTCATGAAGACGCCGAGCAGCGAACCATAGGTGTAACCGAAGATGCCGAGGATGATCGGCAGGATGCGAAGCTGCGGATTGTGGCTGGTGACATAGGCGGTGGCGAGGGCGACGGAAACCAGGAGTGTGGCAAAAAGCACGGTGCCGAAGCGCAGGACGCGGACTTTGCCAGCATCGGTGGCAGGCTCGCCGAACCAGCGGAAGTGGAAGTCGCGCACATAGCTGGTGGCGAGTGAATTCAGCGCGGTGCTGAGGGAGCCCATGGTGGTCGCTAAGACACCTGCGATGACGAGTCCGCGAAGCCCGGCGGGCATGACGGTGAGCACGAAGTAGGGAAAGACTTTGTTTGAGGAGACCACGCCGGTGACGCTCTTCGGCAGCATGACGTCCACGTTTTGCTGATAGAAGACATACAGCAGGATGCCGATGCCGAGCACGACGAGCGTGATGGGCACATCGGCAATGCCGGAGAGGATGGTGGCGACGGCGCTCTGGCGTTTGTTTTTCGCCGTCAGCATGCGCTGCACCATGTCCTGATCCGTGCCGTGCGTGGCCAGCGTGACAAAGGTGGAGCCGAGAAAGGCCGCCCAGATGGTGTACTCTTGCTCCAGCACATGCTTGACGTTCCCCCAGAAGCCCGCGCCTTCTTTGAGCCCGAGATCCCACACGGCGAGATCCTTTGGCCCGGTGAGCATGGCCACCGCGCCGCCCCAGCCGCCGGGGATGTGGCCGAGCAGGTAGATCAAAGAAAAGCTGAGCGCACAAACGAGCACGCCGATCTGGATCACATCCGTCCAGATCACGGCGCGAATGCCGCCGAGCGTGGTGTACACCGCCGTCGCCAGCGTGACCAAAACCAGCGCCACGGCCGTGAGCCAGAACTCGGTGGAAGGGGCGATGGTCTGCGCGGGATTGTTGAGATGCCAGATGATGACGAGGATCATCGTCGGCACCCAGAGCCGCGTGCCGCTGGCGAGCAGTCGCGTGACCAAAAACACGCCCGATGACACACGATGGGTGATGGGCCCGAAGCGCGTGCCGAGGAACTCATAAATGCTGACGACGCCGTGCTTGTAATAAGCCGGAATGAACACCGCACTCACCACCACGCGGGCCAGCAGGTAGCCGACGATGAGCTGGATATAAGTGAAATTGCGCAGCGCATAGCCCTCGCCAGGCGCGCCAAAGAACGTGCCCGCGCTGATCTCGGCAGCGAGGATGGAAGCCAGCACAGCCCACCACGCGATCTGCCGATCCCCGAGCGCGAAACCTTCCATGGACCCGCTCTTGCTGCGCTGAGACAGGCCGATCCACATGATCAGGCCAAAGTAGGCGAAGAGGACGACAGCATCGAGAAGCAGGGCGGGGGACATGGGCGCGATTATGGAGCGCGCTCGCCTCCTTCGCCAAGATATATCTGGAAGCAGTCAGCACAGGGAACGTAGAATGAGCCGCCATGAAAACCGCTCTTTCCCTGTTCCTCCCCCTGCTGCTCCTCGCCGCCTGCAAACCCGCACCCGATGCACCACAGGCTTCCGCTTCCGCGAAATCCGGCAAACCGCAGGTCTATGTGGCGAACTACCCGCTGAAATACTTCGCCGAGCGCATCGGCGGAGATGCCATCGAAGTAAAATTCCCCGCGCCAGGCGATGAAGATCCCGTCTTCTGGCAGCCTGACGATGTCGCCGTGGCTGGATTTCAAAGTGCGGACATCATGCTCATGAACGGCGCCACCTACTCGAAGTGGGCGGAGAAGGTCACACTGCCGCAATCGAAGCTCGTCGATACCTCCGCTGCCTTCAAAGCCCAGTACATCGAGATCAAAGCCGATGCCACGCACAGCCACGGCCCCGGCGGCGAACACAGCCACAGCGGCACCGCCTTCACGACATGGATCGACTTCCAGCAAGCCATCCAGCAGGCCGAAGCCATTTCCAAAGCGCTGACCAAGTTCGCTCCCGATGCCGGGAAGAACTTCGCTGCGCTGAAGGCAGAACTCGAAGCGCTCGATGCGCGGCTGCTCGCCGTGGGCAAACGAATCGCCAATGCGCCGCTCGTCGCCTCGCATCCTGTGTATCATTATTTCGCTCGGCGTTATGCGCTCAACGTTAGGCCCGTGCTCTGGGAGCCCGAGACCGTGCCTGATGGCAAGGCCATGGAGGAGCTCAAAGGCATCCTCGCCACGCATCCCGCGAAGTCGATGGTCTGGGAGGGAGATCCCGCCAAAGACAGCGTGGCCAAGCTGGAAGCCATCGGCGTGAAAAGCGTCACCTTTGATCCCTGTGGCAACATCCCGGACAGCGGCGATTTCATGGCCGTGATGAAGGCCAATGTGGAGGCGTTTGAGAAGGCCTTTCCGTGAGCCTCTAGGGAAGGGTGAATCGAGATCCGCTTTCGAGGCCCCAAGGTAAAAGAATTTCTGAAAATGTGTTTGACGGTTTAAAGCTCTGTGGCACACTCCGCCACCTTCAACCCAATCCATGAACTACCATCTGACATCACCTGCAATCATCCAAGCGCTCTCCGAGCGTCGCGGGATTGCTCTGTGTGGCCAGTTTGGAAGAACGGTCATGACCCAGGCATTGAAATGCCTTGATTGGAGCAACCCGAGCCCGGAGGCACGCGAGCAGAGGCAGCTATGAGCTGCATGGCACATTAAGCCAGCTTTTCCCAGAGAAAGCCCTGCTCGCCCGAAATGGCAGCAGGGCTTTTTTGTGGCCCGCATTCGTCCCCAACACCCTTTTCTTTCCCGACCCATTGATCTCTTTCCCAACCTAGACGGTTGAATCCCCAGCACGAAAAACCCCGGCACCTGTTTGCAGCAGATGCCGGGGCGGCAGCCAGCCTTGGCAGACTCCCGGAGGAGCCGAATTGAATGACCGAAGCGTGACCTGGTGACAGGTCGCGCCACGCCTCCAAGATGTCAAGAATGACGATCCACCAAATGCGTATAGTTCCTAGGCCAATGCTTCGGAATCAGGGGGATAATTGTCTCGATTTTCACATCACGAAACGGCTTCCCGGAAGGTGTGCCATAAACACCGAAACATCCGCCGTGAAACAACCTGCGGGTGCGACGCCAGCGAAGAGCTAAACCTCATCCCGTGCGTGGCAGCGGTGTTCGTTCTTTTATGTTTGGTCATCACAGTATGACCAGCCATGAAAGGGCACAGAGCGCAGGTGAGATGGATAGGTTGCGTGGGTTCGGGGGAATCCGCTAACGGTGGCATGACCACCTCTGTGCCCTTTCATGGTTGGACAGCAACCTCCAGTAAAAGCGGCGGTGGCAGACAAGCAATGCACGGGCCTCCAAAACCCGCAGATGTGGGCGCGACACCCACCCGCCGTGCCATTTTTCATGGAGCGCGTGTGCCATGCCCGGCACGACAGAGGATCACTTCGCCACAGGTTAGGCGGGTAGGTCGTGTCATCACACGCGCTCCATGGCTTCATTTCCCAAACGCAGGGAGAGCCAGTGCTCTGCCCGGTCTCATAAGCCGGGCTCGGTGGGTGCGACTCCCATCCCTGCATCCATTTGCGCGGCGGTAGATCGCTAAAGAGGCGACCTGGGTTGTAACCCCAGTGCTCTTCGGAGCCAGCACGGAGCATTACCGTGACGCCGCACCAGTCTCAGAGGTCCGTTAGCTCAGTCAGTCAGAGCAACTGCTTGTCGAGCGGAAGGTCGTGGGAGCAAAGCCCGCACGGACCGCCAGTTTCAAAGGGCTCGTAGTGATAGAAGGCGCACAGTTGGTTTGCACCCAGCGAGAGACGGAGCGTTACCGTCCGAGTCCACCAGTTTAGAATCCTCGGTAATCTAACAGTAGGATGCCGCTCTGTTAAAGCGGCTGCGTTGGTGCGAATCCAACCTGAGGAGCCAGTTTTCAAAAGCCCACAAGGTGTAACGGAGAGTCTGCACGCGCCGCTTCTAACGGCAGAGGTTCCAGGTTCGAATCCTGGTGTGGGTACCCTTTTACAAAGACGGAGCACGTCCGGCATAGACGAGGAAACAGTCCTGAAAATCGCTGCGCCCCCAAAGCGTCCAGAGTGCGATTCTCTGGTGCTCCGCCAATTTCAACCCTCTGTAGCTCAACAGCAGAGCACTCGCCCGATAAGCGAGAGACCGTGGAGCGTCACCACGCCGAGGGACCAGTTTATCCAAACGCTGGATGGCTCAGACAGATGAGCGGCGGGTTGAAAATCCGCACAGGTGGGCGCGCTACCCACTCCAGCGGCCAGTTTCGCGGCATTGATGTAACAGCAAGCATGTCTGTCTTCCAAGCAGAGCGCGTCGGGGCAGCACCGACATGCCGCACCATTCATGGAGAGCCGACGAGTCGTCGGCATTCAAAGCGGACGACTCGTCCGTACTCCATACCAAGCTCCCGAAGTGTAAGAGAACATGCACGCCACTTTGCGGAAGTGGAGGCTCGAGGTGCAAATCCTCGCGGGAGCACCATTTCGTCAAAGACTCCTCCGTGGCCGGCATAGAAAGGCACCTGTCTTGTAAACAGGTTCATGTGGGTGCGAATCTCACCGGAGGCTCCATTTCAAAGTCCCTGCATATTGTAACAGTAGCATTCCTCGTTGTGAATGAGGCGGTGCCGGTGCGAATCCGGCTGTGGGAACCATTTCATATTTTCGTGCGCATGGCGAAGTCGTCGAGCCAGTGGTTCGCAAGTCCACCTAACCCGGTGCGAGTCCGGGGCGCACGTCCAGTTTCATCGGATACGAGAGAGCCAGCGAACTCGCTTGGTTTGGGACCAAGACAGGCCCGGGGCAGCACCG
>JBILPY010000056.1:0-13867 GCA_044373575.1 Prosthecobacter sp.
TCAATGATGCGGATGATAAATGAGAAAAGGAGCAGCCCATAAACCATGAACGACCAGACGGACTCAGCCTCAAGTCGTGCGCGCCAAACGCCGAGGGCAATCCAAACGGCGACCATCAGAAGCTCAAAATAAAACCCCCACTGCTGGGTCGCTCTTTGAGTCATTCGCTTCTTGAGTTCAGCCACGCGCTTGGAGTTCTCCAGGACTAGGAGGCCTTCCAGATACCAGTCTTCCATGGGTTCTTCCGGAGGCTTCGGCTTCGATGGGGAGGCGAAAATGGACTTGAGCATAACGTCGGCATTTTGGGGAACCCGAGGCGGAAAAGAAAGGGGATTGTTCGAGACGTGCTGTTCGATCCAGTTTTCCATTCGTAGTCTTGAACCGCTCATGCCGCCGCTCCTCACTGTCACCCATCGCCACGGGATTTACCTGCCTGAGGCGGACCTGTGGCTGGACCCGCACTTTGGGGTGGAGCGGGCGTTCATTTCTCATGCGCACTCAGATCATGTGGCGCGGCATCAGACGACCTTTTGCTCGGAGCTGACACACCATCTGATGCGCGAGCGCTATGGTCTGAAGAAGGACGGCACCTTCCATGCACTGCCAATGCGTGAGGTCTTCGATTGGGAGGGCTGGGAGCTGCGGCTGTTGCCTGCGGGGCACATCCTCGGCTCCGCCATGCTGCACCTCACGCGGAAGAGCGATGGCGCGACGCTGCTCTACACGGGCGACTACAAGCTGCGCCAGGGACTTAGCTCTGAGCGCTGCGAGCTGCTGCAAGCCGACACGCTGATTATGGAGACGACCTTTGGGCTGCCGCACTTCCGCTTTCCGCCGATGAGTGAGGTGATCTCCCAAATGCTGAAGTTTGTGCGTGAGACTCTGGAAGATGGCGGCATCCCGGTGATGCTCGGCTACTCGCTGGGAAAAGCGCAGGAGATCCTCTGCGCGCTGGCCGAGGCGGGGCATCCGGTGATGCTGCACAAGTCGGTCTGGGAGATGACGGAGGCGGTGAAGCCGATCCTCGGCAAGCTACCAGAGTATCGGCTCTTCGATGCGGCGGATGCACGCGGGCATGTGCTGCTCTTCCCGCCGAGCAATGGGAAGTCGCTGGCGCTGAAGAAGCTCAAAGTGTGCCGCACAGCGATGATGACGGGCTGGGCGCTGCAACCGGGCGCACGGTATCGCTATCAGGTGGATGAAATCTTCCCGCTGAGTGATCACGCGGACTATCCCGAGCTGATCGAGACCGTGGAGGTCGTGAAGCCGCGCCGGGTGTATCTGGTTCATGGCTACACGCAGGAGTTTGCCGCCGATCTGCGAGCGCGTGGGATTGAAGCTTGGACGCTGGAGAAGGCGGACCAGATCGAATTGATTCTCGGTTCGCCGTTCTCGGTTCCCAGTTCTGAAGCGCTGCCTGAGACGAAGCTGCCGTTGGATCAACTGGCCGGTTTTGCGCGCTGGGCATCAGTTTGTGCGAGGACGGCGGAGGAGTCGTCGAGGCTGAAGAAGGTGCAGCTGTTGTCGGGGTATCTTCGGGAGCTGGAGGAGGCGGATTTGGTTCGGGCAGTGAGGTATTGCTCGGGCATGACCAGTGACCCGGCGGCGGGGGAAGCTCCGCTGAACACAGGCTGGGCGCTGATCCGGCGTGCTTTGCAGGAGGTCAGTGGCGTGAGTGATGTGGAGTATCGCGCCATCTCGCGCAGTCAGGCAGATGCCGGGCGCACGGCCTATCTTGTGCTGCAAAGAGCCGCGCTGAGTCCTGTCGAGATGCCGCTGGCGGAGGTGTCGCTGCTTTTTTACCAACTGAGAAATGCAGGCAGCCAGGTGGTGCGGGTGAATTTGCTCAAAGCCTGCTTCCAGCGGCTCTCCGCCCAGGATGGCTCCTGGCTGGTGCGGCTGATGACGAGTGATCTGCGCATGGGATCAAAGGAAGGTCTGATCGAGGAAGCCGTGGCGGCAGCCTTTGAGCAAAAGGCGGATGCTGTGCGCGAGGCGGCGATGCTCTGCGGTGACATCGGGCTTGCAGCAGTGCTGGCGAAGTCGGCGCGGCTGCATGAGGCGCGGCCGCGAGCCTTTGTTCCGATCAAGGTCATGCTGGCGTCTCCTGAGGAGACGGCCGAGGACATCTGGCAGCGAATGCATGAGCCTAGGCTAGAGAGCCCAGGCTACGTCTGGGTGGAGGACAAATACGATGGTATCCGGGCGCAGGTGCATCGTGTGAGCGGACGCGTGGAGATCTACACGCGGGATCTGAAGCCCATCGGAGCCCAGTTTCCTGAGGTGCTGAAGGCGGTGAGCGCGCTGAACGCGGATGTGATCCTAGATGGCGAGATCATCGCGTATGCGGAGGGGAAGAAGCTGACCTTCTTTGATCTGCAAAAGCGGTTGGGCCGCCGAGATCAGGCAGACCTTTTCATGCCGAGCGACATCTCGGTGCGCTACGTGGTCTTTGATCTGCTGTGGATGAATGAGGAGTCGCTGCTGGAGCGGACCTTGAGCGAGCGGCGTCAGGCTTTGGAGACGTTGACGATACCTGATGGCATGGCGCTGATCGCGGTGGAAAAGGCAGCGTCGGCAGAGGAGATCGAGGCGCTCTTCATGGCGGCGCGTCGTCGTGGGAATGAAGGGCTCATCATCAAAGACGCGGCCAGCGCCTACACTCCGGGGCGACGCGGCAAGTCATGGCTGAAGCTGAAGAAGGCATTTGCCACATTG
The DNA here is from genome assembly GCA_044373575.1 of Prosthecobacter sp. Classification (GTDB taxonomy): domain Bacteria; phylum Verrucomicrobiota; class Verrucomicrobiia; order Verrucomicrobiales; family Verrucomicrobiaceae; genus Prosthecobacter. The sequence continues at coordinate 2,719 of JBILPY010000056.1, forward strand.
GATGTCGTGGTGGTGAAGGCCGAGCAAGGTCACGGCAAGCGTTCGCATGTGCTGAGCGACTACACCTTTGCCGTGCGCGATGAAGCCGGGGCGCTGCGCGTGATCGGCAAAGCCTATAGCGGCCTGACCGATGCACAGATCGAGGAACTGACAGAGCACTTCACCGCCAACACGCTGGAGGAGAAAGGTCGCCTGCGATCCGTGGTGCCGGACACGGTTCTGGAGATCGCCTTTGATTCCATCCAGGCCAGTTCACGGCATGACAGCGGCCTTTCGCTCCGCTTCCCGCGCATCAAAGCCATCCGCCGGGACAAGTTGCCCGCCGAGATCGACACGCTGGCGTATGCGCGGAGGCTGGCGGGCCAATAAAAAAGCGGAAGGCTCACGCCTTCCGCTTCGAGAGTTGTCTGAACGTTGGCTTACTGGATGAAGTAGAACTGGCGTGTGTTCAGCGCGGCCCAGAGGGCGTCGCCTTTGCCAGTGACGGTGTTGTTACCGATGACGGGCTTGAGCAGCTCTTTCTCCTCGGCGGTGGCTTTGCGACTGAAGAGGGCGAGGTAGATCGTGTCGATCGCTGTGTCCGCGTCCTCAGTCTTCCGCAGGGTGCGGGAGATCATGGTGTAGGGGTTCATGAGCTGCGTGAAGGTCTTGCCATTGAGCACCATGAGCGCCTGACCGACGGTGGCGTCTTCGTTGGCGTTTTCCACCAACTCGCGGTCGCTCTGGCCGAACTCGCGGAGGAAGTGGCCGTTTGGCGCGGGGCTGCGGAGATCGGCGGAGCGGATCATGAAGGTGTCGCGGAAGCTTTCCCAGGTTTTCAGGGAGGTGAGTTCTTCCTTGGTGTCGGCCTTGAGCTGCTCGGCATCGCGCTTGAGGCGGGCTTTCTGCTGCTCGGTCAGGCGGTTGCGGAGACCTTTGTTGAAGATGGCGAGCGCTTCGTCGATGCCGAGGTCGGTGCCTTCCTTGCCTTTGATGGCGGTGGCGATTTCTTTGGCAAACTCGGCGTCCTTCACCTGCTCATCGAGCTTCCCTGCCTTCGCGAGTTCGGCGAACTTTTTGAAGCCGGTGGTGAAGACGATCTCCTCGGCGGCTTCGTCGATGGCCTTGCGCTGGTTGCTGACGATACGCTTGGCGGCGCGGATGGCGTCTTCGTCCTTGTTCTTCGTGGCTTCGGTGAGGTCTTCCTGGGCTTTGCGCACATCAGCGGAGAGCTGCTTCTGCTTGGCGGCGATGGCGGCGGCGGCTTTGGCGAGTTCATCGGGAGTGAGCGCGTTGAGCGAGCGGTCCAGCCACTCGACCTGACGGATGGTGGAGTCGCGCTGGATCTTGGCATCGATGCTCGGGGCGTCTGGGTTCGGCTTGTAAAGGGTGACCATGCTGTCCCAGATCTGCTCGGCGGACATGCGGCGGAGGAGCGGGCCAGGGAAGTGATAGACTTCGCCGAGCTCAACATCCTTGGTGTAGGCGCTGCGCTGGTAGGCGGCGCTGTTGTAGATCATGCTGAGGAAGGCCTTCATGTCGTAGTTCACGTCCTTCATGGTCTGCTCCAGGAAAGTCATGAGCTGCGGATTGCTCGGCACGGTGGAGTCGGTGATCTCATCCACCGGCTCGATCAGGCCCATGCCCATGGCCTTTTTCCAAAGGCGATTCGCGATCACCGTGGTGAAGCGTGGATTGTCCTTCGAGGTCATCCAGTCGGCGTAGGCCAGCACAGGCTTCTCACCTTCCTTGGCGATCTTGCCGTCTTTGGAGAAAGCGGTGGGGATCACGGGCTCGACGACCTGCTTGGGTTTCGCGTCGGTGTATTGGTAGTCGTGCGGCAGAGCCAGCTTCTTCGAGTCGGTCTGGTCCAAAACGGTGTTGTAGCGCAGCGGGCGGAGGATCTCGGTCATCGCCTTGCTCACGTCCTTGCGCTCCAGGCCGCCAGGCAACTTGGCCGCCATGGTGGGGCCGCCTTTTTTGTTCTTCTTGCTGCTCTTGCCGTAGAAAGCCTGGGCGAGGAGCGGGTTCGAGAGGCCGTTTGTGCCTGTCATGCCGTTCGTGTGGGCGGCCATCTGGTAGTAGTCCATCTGGGTCCATTTATCGAACGGATGGTTATGGCACTGCGCACAGACCATGCTGGTGCCGAGGAAGATCTGCGTCGTCACCGCCATGTTATCCAGCGGCATGTTGTAGTCGCGGAGGTAAAAGCCCACGGCACCGTTTTCATAGGTCTTGCCATCGGCGGTGACCATTTCGCGCACCATGGCGTCGTAGGGTTTGTTGGAGGCCAGGGCCTCGCGGAGCCAGTTGGCATAGGCGGCACCGGCGGGCTGGCTGTTCCCCTGGGCGAGCTGGCTGCGCAGGCGGAGGATGTCCGCCCAGAAGTTGAAATAGTTCTGCGTGTAGCCATCGGAGGCCAGCAGTTCCTCGATGAGCTTCGCGCGCTTGTCGGTGGCCTTGTCGGCGAGGAACTCGTTCGTTTCCTTCAGCGAGGGGATGCGGCCCGCGATGTCGAGATAGATGCGGCGGACGAAGACCTCGTCGGTGACGGGCGCGGTGGCCTGGACCTTCTGCTTCTCCAGATTGGCGGACACGAGTTTGTCGATCTGGGCGGCCTTGGCCTGGATCTCAGGCAGGGAAAGCGCCCGGGCGCTCGTGAAGGACACGGCGAGCAGGAGGGAGGTGAGGATCAGTTTCATCAGGTGAATGGGGGGATTCGCCGCCCCTAAACGCACCCCTCATGCCACTCTTTCAGCGGTGTATGATTCCTTCTGCTTCGTCGCGGATGAGAGAAGAGGGATTGAATAATGTTCACCACAAATTAAATAATATTGACCAAACGATGAACATTGTTTATCCATCGCTCGCCAATCGATCCTCATGAAGCGATTCCCCGTCACCTGCCCCAGCTGTAGTCACCGACTCGAGGTGAAGCGACTCTGCTGCACGGAATGCGGCACCGAAGTCGAGGGCGTCTATCCCCTGCCGGACCTCGCCGCCCTCTCGGCGGAGGATCAGGCCTTCGTGTGCGACTTCGTCAAAGCCAGCGGCAGCCTCAAGGAGATGGCCGCGCTGCTGAAGGTCAGTTACCCGACCGTCCGCAACCGCCTCGATGACGTGATCTCGAAGCTCCAGCCCCCAACCCATGACTAAAGCCCCGCCGCCATGAAATCCGCAGACACCTTCCGCCCCTCCCACGCCCTTTTTCAGCCCTTCGTCCGCATCGCGGGTGTCGAGTCCCTCCTCCTCGGCCTCGCCGCCGTACTCCTCGCGGGCTGGGTCGGCTCCTGGTCCGGCCTGCACTTCGATGGCGTGCTCGACGTGCATGTCGGCACAAAAGCGCCGCCCCTGTGGCTCTTCCTAGCCGAGGGGATCATCGACTGGCTTTCGCTCGCGATCATCCTATACGTCGCCGGGAAGCTGCTCTCACGCACCGCCTTCCGCGCCATCGACCTCCTCGGCACTCAGGCCCTCGCCCGCTGGCCCATGCTGCTCGTCAGCTTCGCCTGCCTCGCCCCGGGGTTTCACCGGTTCTCGGCGCAGTTGATGGAGGCCATCATGAAAATGGGGGCCGATCCCACGAAGTTCGCCATGCCCGCCGATGGCATGGGTGCGGCCGTATTTAGCGCGGTCACGATGCTGATGCTCACCTGCGTCGTGTGGATGGTCGTGCTCCAGTGGAAGTCCTTTTCTCACTGCTGCAACCTGCGCGGCGGCAAGGCCATCACCGTTTTCATCCTCTGCCTGCTGATCGCCGAAGTGGCGTCAAAAGCCGCCATCGTCCGCCTCTTCAAGCTGATCTGAGCCTCCGCCCATCTCCCGATGAAAAAGCCCCTCGTCTGGCTCGCCCTGGCCCTGGCCGCCCTCGTCTTTGTGGGCATGCATTTCGTCTGGCTCGCCGACATGCCCGAACGCATGGCCACGCATTTCAATGCCGCTGGTAAAGCCAACGGCTGGATGACCCGGCGTGAGCACGGAGCCTTCATGCTGATCTTCGGGCTGGGCTCTCCCGTCTTCGTCCTCGGCCTCTGCTGGGCCATCCGCCTCCTGCCGTCCACCCTCCTGAATGTCCCGAAACCCAGCCACTGGCGTGCGCCGGAAAACTACCCCCAAGCCTGCGACATTATTTACACCTGGGCGCAGTGGTTCACCGTCGGCATGTTCGGCTGGATGACCTTCCTCAACTACCAAATCGTGCAAGCGAACCGCAGCACCCCGCCCCGCTTCGACAGCGAAGGCACCCTCTGGCTCAGCGGCCTGTTCGTGGCATTCATCGCCGCCGCCATGGTCTGGCTCTACCGCCGCTTCCTGAAGACGGATCAAGTGCGCCCGGTGTAGATGGAGAGATGCAGCGAGTGGCTCATCAAACGAAGGCTTCAAGGCCCGGCTTTCTCATGCAGTGGTTACGGCCCGCGTCATCTCGCCACCCCTCCCCTTCCCACCTTGCATTCTGCCGAGTCATCGTACACTCAGCGCCTCCCCATGCCCGCCGCCACTCCCGAGCAAATCACCGCCTTCATCACCCGCTGGTCATCCTCCGGCGCGGCGGAGCGGGCAAACTACCAGATGTTCCTCTCCGAGCTGTGCGATGTCATCGGCGTCCCGCGCCCGGACCCCACTGCCGCAGACACCACGCGGAACCTCTACGTCTTCGACCGCGCCATCACCCGCACCCACCCAGACGGCAGCACTTCGACCAACTACATCGACCTCTACAAGGCACGCCACTTCGTCAACGAGACCAAACAGGGCCTCTCCTTCGATACCCCTGACGAACTCGCCGCCGCCAAGCCCATTGCCTTAAATCCCTCTTATTAAGCCCCCCCCCGAAAGCATCACCCTACCTCAACAATAAACAGCCAGACCATGACCACATCTCAGACCATGATAATCTGCTCATGTATTTTGAGCACTGCACTGATCAGCATCGGCTATCAGGAATACGTGAAAGCGCCTGCCAGGGCTGAAGCTCGAAAGGCACAAGAGTATCAGGCTTTTCAAAACACCTGGTCAGATGCCAAGAATGCCATGCAGTGGCTCAAAGATGACCTCGCAAAAAGAGATTTTAAGAGCGTGGAGTTGAACGGTGCATCATGGCTCTATGCCATGAACACCTTTGCTGAGAAGTATCCCACAGCCCCAGCCTCTCCAAAGGTGAAGAGCTTCACGGACGCTCTCACTCCGCTCATCAAGAACCCGACGCAAGGAAACATGAACACGGCTGAGAGCATCATCACTCAGGCAATGAGTGAACTGATCTGGAATCCTTAGTCTCCCACCCTGCGCGCCCTCCCCCTCTCCGCCGCCCAACCCGCCCAGCTCACCGATGACGCCGCTACCGACTGGTCCGGCGTCGAGCCCTCCATCTTCCCCGCCCTCGAAGAAGGCGCGTTGAAGCAGCGCATCCGGGACCTGGGGGAGCGGTTGGATGCGCACCGCAAGCGCCAGCAGGCGCAGCACCCCGACCTCACCCTCACCGGCCTTTACAACGTCCTGGAAAAACTCCGCGCCGGAGAAGCCCTCACGCCCAAAGAACGCGACACCCACGACCAAGGCCTCGTCTCCGTCCTCAAACAGATCCACGACGACCTCGACGCCGCCGTGCTGGAAGCCTACGGCTGGGTTCCCGATCTCGAAGGCCCCTTTCCGCTCGCTGACCGCCTGGCGGAAAAAAACGCCCACGCCGAGGCCATCGAGCAGGAAATCCTCACCCGCCTCGTCACCCTCAACCACGAGCGCGCGGCGGAAGAACAGCGCGGCCACATCCGCTACCTGCGCCCGGATTACCAAGCCCCCGGTGCCGCCACCACCGCCAGCCATCAGCCCGAGATCGGCCTCACCGGAGAAGACGACGAGGCCACCCCAGACACCGCCGCCCCCACCGCCCTGCTGGACTGGCCCGCTGAGCTGCCCGCCCAAGTCGCCGCCGTCCGCAAGCTCCTCCCCACCCACGGTCCCGATGCCGAGACCCTCAGCGCCAGCTTTGGCCGCAAGTCCCAAAAGCGCAGCGACCAGATCACCACCATCCTAGCCACCCTCCGCGCCCTCGGCCTCCTCGCGTAGCCGCACGCGGCCTGCCCTTGCCTCCCGGAGGAACACGCCGCCTTCATCACGACCCATTGCATCAAAGCCACGCAGCCATGACTCCCCATCACTCAGTCCAGCGTGTCATCCTACGCCTCTTCGCCTTCGCCACGCTGGCGGCACTGCCAGGTGTGGTAGCACCGCGGTTGACCGCCGAAAAGCTTTCCTGGCTCATGGGTTTCGGGCAGCCGCCGATGACACCGCTCATGCTCTACATGATGGCGGGCGGCTCGGCAGTGTATCTGGCGCAGGGGTTGCTCATGGGGGTGATGTCCTGCGATGTGGTGCGCTATCAGCCGCTCATCCGGGTGGTGGCCTGGGCGCTGCTGCTTTGTGCGCCGCTGTTTTGGTGGATCGACACGCAGGCAGGTCTCCCGCGCTGGTGGATGTGGATGGACAGCGCGAGCGCCCTCATCACCGGATTGATCCTCACCTGGGCCAGCCATCCGCGTGACAAGCAAGGGCCGGGTTAAGCGCCGCCTCAAGCCACCAAGCGTGAGCCTACGGCTGGACCGACCTGACCACCGCCACCACCCCGCCCGCCGATCTCCTGGCCCAGGGCGGCCCCGCTGCGGAGGCGCTGGCTGCCAGCTTTGGCCGGAAGAACAATAAGCGCAGCGACCAGATCACCGCCATCCTAGCCACCCTCCGCGCCCTCGGCCTCCTCCCCTAACGGAGCGCGGAATTCATTCCGCAGCAGGCCGCCTACACCCCCAGCCTCTCCTCCCCCAGCCGAGTCTTCAACCCGAAGACCTCGGACCGTCCGAAACAGCTGTCATTCAAGGTGATCCAGCCCGCGCCCGAGAGGCTGCGGAATGAATTCCGCGCTTCCTAGCCGACCTTGCCCGAAGGAAAGTCGATCTTGCCCGAAGGAAAGATAACCTTGCCCGAGGGAAAGATGACCTTGCCCGAGGGAAAGATGACCTTGCCCGAGGGAAAGATGACCTTGCCCGAGGGAAAGATGACCTTGCCCGAAGGAAAGATGACCTTGCCCGAGGGAAAGATGACTTTGCTCGAGGTGAAGATCACCTTGCCCATAGATGAATTGGCTCATTTAAGCGTGTGCGTGGCTCAGGCACTGCTGTGTAAGGCTCAGACACTTGACTGACACACCTGGAATCGAGGAGAGATTAAGCAAGTGAATGGTAAGGATGTTGGATCAGCTTTTTACACGCTTTGATAGAGAGTCATTTTTTTACATTTGACTTCTCAAGCCATTTTTAGTGTTATTTACTTAATTCGCTGGTCTGTCTTCATGAGCCCGGTTTGGCCCCAAAGGAGAGACCAACGTGTCAACGACACTCACAACCGCGCTTTCTCCATGCCTATCCTATGGAATCAACCCGGCCTTTTATGGTCATCTCCGCAGGCGATTTGGAATGGAGACAACGCACCCAAACCTAGAAAACAGCACTCAATGAATCCTATTGTTCTAAACACCAAAGGTCTCAACGACCTGGAAATCGAAGCCAAGCTGCGTCTCCTGGCGGATGCGCAGACGGAGAACCCTACCGCCGCGCCGGGTGTGGCTGCCACCTCTGCCGTGCTGACGGCGGCGGCGGAGCTGATCAAAACCAAGCGCACGGCCCAGAAGACGGCGGAGGCCGCTGCGGAAGCTGCCACCGCGCAGAAACAAGAGGCGGCGGCTGCCGGAAAGGTCTTGATCAGCGACTACGCCGCCGAGGTCTGGCCCGCGACGGGCAAGGATGTGACCAAGTGTGTGCTGCTGGCCTTTGATGTGAGCGGTGGCGGCGGTTCACCACCACCGCCGGAGGAACAGCAGATCACGGGCCTGGAACTGAACTATGGCCCGAACGCGGGCTCGCTGACGGTGAAGGCGAATGCCAAGCCAGCCCGTGCGGTGAGCATCGAGGCGCAGGTGAACCTGACGCCAAATGCGGCTCCGACCTGGCAGCACGCGGACATTTTCTCCTCCACGCCCTTTACCCTGACGGGCCTGCCCTCTGGCAGTCTGGTGCAGGTGCGCGTGCGGGCGGTCTTCGCCGGCGGTGTCAAAGGCCCCTGGAGCGACATCGCGGAGCATCGCGTGCCCTGAGGCGCGCAGCGCCAAAGCAAGACTGGGAGAGCGGCTGCGCCGCGAGACTGGGAGACTGGGAGACTTGGAGCTCAGAGTCTCGGCGCGCAGCGCCTCTCCCAGTCTCCAAGTCTCCAAGTCTCCCAGTTTCAAAGTCTCAAAGTCTTCTCCGCCATGCCCTTCGACCCAAATCTCCCCCAGGAACTGACGCCAGCAGATGCCGTGCAGATGCGCAGCCAGCTCAATGGGCTGAAGGCCCTGATCGACGCGGTGGTCACGCTCACCGCCGCGCAGGTGGACGGGGTGACGACGCTGGACCCCGGCCTGCCAGCGAATGCTTCCGTGAGTGTGGTGGGCAACACGCTGCACTTCAGCTTTGACATCCCGCGCGGCAATGACGGGGCGCAGGGTGCCCAAGGCGCGACGGGTGCTGTGGGACCGCAAGGTCCGCAGGGCCAGCCCGGTGATCCCGGTGGCCCCCCCGGCCCCGCTGGTGCGGAGGGTCCCCCCGGCCCCCAAGGCCCGCAGGGCCAGCCCGGCGAGGTGAGCCTGACGGACCTGAACAACGGTCTGCTCAACACGCTGAGCCAGACGAGCGCGAACACGAACGCGGTGGCCACGCTGGACTTCCCCTTTGCCGATCCTGATGTGGAGGTGCTGCGCCAAGCATTCAATGCACTGGTCCAGGCGCTGCGGCGGTGAGCGGTAATGGGGCATTCCCGCCCCGACCGAGGGGCCAGGAATGGCCCCGATACGCCGCCGATTCCTCCGACTCTGCTTGCCATGAATCTACGGCTAGCCAGCGTGTGTGAACATTCGCCGACCTACCATGAGCACACCCACGCATTGGAAGAAGATTCTCGTCCCAACTGACTTTTCGGCAGACTCACTGAAGGCAGTGCAGGAGGCGCGGCGGTTTCAGGAGCTTTCTGAGGCGGAGGTGGTGCTGCTGCATGTGACGGAGCCTGCGTTTGAGGGGCTGCGCATTCAGACGAGTGACCTCCATGATCAATCCATGGCGGCGGCCAGACATCGGCTCGAAGCGCTCGCCATCGCCTATTTCGGCAGCGATGCATCGGTGAGCACGCAGGTCAAAGAGGGGAGGGCAGGGGAGGTGATCTGTGAGACGGCACGGACAGTGGGCGCCGATGCCATCTTCATCACCACGCATGGCATCACGGCGCTGAAGCACCTGATGCTCGGCAGTGTGGTGGAGAATGTGGTGCGGGCAGCGCCATGCAGCGTGCTGGTGGTGCGCTGAGAGTGGCAGGTTGCTTTTCTTTACCCTATGACAATCTCGATTCTTCTCCTGCTGGTCGGCGTAGCGCTGGCCTGGTTCGGCGGCATGATTTTTGTGGATGGCGCGGTGGGCCTGGCCCGCTGGGCGCGCTGGCCGGTGGCGGTGATCGGAGTGACTGTGGCGGCGTTTGGCACGTCGGCACCGGAGCTGATGGTGGCGATCCAAGCGGCGAAAGACGGCGTGCCTGAGATTTCGTTGGGGGATGTTTTGGGCAGCAATGTGGTGAACATCGCACTCGTGCTGGCGCTGGTGCTCTCCCTCTCCGGCATGAAGGCGGACGATGCAGGTGTGCGCCGTGACTGGGCCTGGGCGCTGGCGGTGCCCTTCATCATGGCGGCGGTGCTGTGGGATGGCTGGTTCTCCCGCGTGGATGCGGTGATCTTGATGGGCCTGTTCTTCTTCTGGCTGGCCATCGTGGTGCGTCACGCACGGCGGCACCGCGCGCGTAACAAGGAGGAGGTCATCGAGGCGGGCCGCGCTTCTTTGCTGAAGATCGTCCTGCTGGTGGTGGCAGGGCTGGCGATGCTGATCGGGGCGGCGCAGTTCGTGGTGCATGGCGGGAAAGGGATAGCTTTGGCCCTGGGCTGGAGCCCCTTCATCGTCGGCGCGGTGGTCGTCGCGGTGGCCACCGGCACGCCGGAGCTGGCGACGACAATCATCGCTCGTCTGCGCGGGCATCATGACGTGGGCCTGGGGAACATCCTCGGCAGCAATGTCTTCAACGCGCTCTTCATCGCCGCGCTGGCCGCGCTGATCCAACCCTATGCCGTGAAGCCGCCGGAACTGATCCCGAGCCTCGTCTTCGGCGTCGTCACCACCGTCCTGATCCTTCCTGGCAAAGGCGGCTCACTGGGGCGCTGGCGCGGCTTTGTGCTGCTGGGGCTTTATGCCGTGTATGTGGCGATGACGCTCAACGCGGGCGGTGCCGCCCATTAAATTCATCTTCTGCTCTCCATGACTGCTTCTCCGATCGAAATCCTCGCCAGCGTGCTCTTTGCCCTGGCTGTGCTGCACACCTTCACCGTCAAGAAATTCGCCCACTGGGCGCATCGGCACCCGAAAGGCTCCATCGCGGAGAACCTGCTGCATTTCCTGGCGGAGACGGAGGTGGTGTTCGGGCTGTGGGCGGCGGCATTGTTCGTGGGCATCGCGGCCATGAAGGGCTCGGTGCATGAGGCGGTCGTGTACATCGAGAGCCTGAACTTCACCGAGCCGAAGTTTGTGCTCGTGGTGATGGTCGTGGCGGCCACGCGGCCGGTGGTTAGGCTGGCGGAGGCTTTTATCTCCTTCATCGCCCGCCTGCTGCCCTTTCGGGAGAGCATGGCCTTCTACCTCGCTGCGCTGTCATTCGGCAGCCTGCTGGGATCACTGATCACTGAACCGGCAGCGATGACCCTGCTGGCGATCCTGCTGAAGCGCCGCTACTTCGACCGCAAGATCAGCCTGAAGCTCGCCTACGCCACGCTGGGGCTGCTGTTCGTGAACATCTCCATCGGCGGCACGCTCACGCACTTCGCCGCGCCGCCCGTGCTCATGGTCACGGCGAAGTGGCAGTGGGACACGGTCTTCATGCTCACCCACTTCGGCTGGAAGGCGGTCGCGAGCTGTCTCGTCTCCACCTCGCTGGTCGCGTTTGTCTTTCGGAAGGAGCTGCTGGCCTTGGATCCGCAGCACGTCAAAGCGGAACCCATCCCTGCCTGGCTCACCCTGGCGCACCTCGGTTTTCTCGGTGCGGTCGTTGGCTTTGC
>JBILPY010000436.1:0-4239 GCA_044373575.1 Prosthecobacter sp.
GTGGATGACATCCAGGCACCGATCCGGCCCGGCAGTGTCCTCCCGTTCAAGGTGGCTGAATCCAAAGTCCGCGAGGACATCCGCCGCTGGTATGGCAGTCACTTCTGGGCGCGCAGTGACGTGGGGGACAAGGCGCTCACCGACACCTTGCACGGACTTTATCTGCCCTACTGGACCTTCGATGCCCATGCCGCGTGCCCCTGGGAGGCCGAAGCCGGGCACCACTACTACACCACAGACAGCCAGGGAAGACGCCAGCAGCACACTCGATGGGAATATGCCAGTGGTCATGTCAGCATGGCATTTGACGATGTTCTCGTCCCAGCCTCGAAGGGCGTGCATCCGAAGTTGCTGGAGGAACTCCAGCCCTACCCCACCACCACCGATCTCGTGCCCTATGATCCGGGCTACCTGAGCGGCTGGGTCGTGGAGCAGTATCAGATCGACCTCATCCATGCGGCGCAGGATTCGCGCAATCGGATGGACTCCCGCCTCCGTGATGAATGTGCGCGTCAGGTGCCGGGGGACACCTATCGGAATCTGCAAATCAATCCCCAGTTCAGCGCGCAGACCTTCAAGCACACACTGCTTCCCGTCTGGCTGCTAACCTACAGTTACGGAAGCAAGACCTACCAAGTGGCTGTGAATGGTTCCACGGGTAAAATCACCGGTGAATATCCGTTGAGCTGGATCAAGATCGCCATCGCCGTCATCATCGGCCTGATCATCTTTTTCATCCTGATCAACATCGACAGCCATTAACCCGCTTTCCCCCCGCTTAAAACGGCTTTCCAAGCCGTAAGCTGGCAAGGTGTGATTCAAACTCGGTCTACCACGCGCCCCTCTCCGAAATAGAAACCGACGACACCCTGCCACCACTTGTAGCCTATGCGTGATCGTGGGAACCAGCAGCACTGTGAGCCGAGAGAGAGGCGCTAAGCGTTCAGACAGAACCTTCGCTGTCACGCAACGCGATGTCGATGTTGGCAAGATGGCCGAACATCCGCAGGCGGGTTTTTTCGCTCCACGAATGGAATCCAGCATCCCGGGGAAAATATGCTCACCGTTATGCATGGCCTTGATTCGGTTCCCGGGCAGTATGGCGGTCCCGAACTGCTGACCCATGCTGCGGAGTAATTGCGGCGCAGCGACATGGAGGTCGTGCGTGAGCGCATAGCGGACATGCATCTCACTGGCACATAGGTTCAGTACGAAACCGTCGACAGAACGGTGGCGATGTCGGTGATCAGAGTGCTCAGCCATGTGTTGTGTTTCCCCCAAATGCACTTCTTCACTGCGGCGGCTATAATTAGATCGCCCCCAGCACTTCGCGGTCTTCCCGTGGAGTCACGCGACGCGGTCTCGGCGCTGCTGTAAGTCAACCAAATGGCCTGGGAGCGAAGGCAACAGGACTTTCCTGATGAGTGCCTTGGCGACCGCGGAAACGTCTTCGTTGGCGAGTGCGTTTTCGTACTGGCTGATGCCGTGCCCTTCGCCTGTTTGCAGGATTTTCAGAGCCGGGGATTCGCCGAGGAGAGTGGCTGTGCCCTCAAGCGCCTGGACAAAGCCGCCCCAGACACCTGATCCTGTGGCTGGCTCACCGCCGCATTCTGTCACAAGCTTGTGCAGTTCGAAGACATTCTGCTGATGATCGACCCGCATGCGCTCCAACTCAGTGTCGCTAGAGGTGGTATCGAATTTCACAATGGCTTGTGTGTAGGTCTCGACGGCGGAAATTTCGCCGCGCAGTAGCGCGTTGCAGGTGTCGATTGTCTGGTCTCTGATAGTCATGATAGTTGGCGGTATGAAGTGGATTGCGTGTGTATGCCTATACTAGGAGGTTGTGTTGATGATGGCTTTTGTTTGGCATCATCTAGCTGATGCTCGGTAATGGGCGACGCTTTCTCCATGGGGTGAAACCCGACACATTTTTGCGGTCTGTGCAGTATCCCCATAACTGAAAAAGCCCTGCCACCGTTTGACCGGCCGCAGGGCATGCGTGACGCGAACTTTTCAGGTGCAGCCACGAAGGAAGAAAAAGACAAGAAGGAGAGGAATGGGGATCCCCATCAGCCAGAGGAGTGCCCAGCCGATTTTGCCTGTTTCGATTTTGCCGTAACGGCGTGTCTTCATGGTCGAGGTCTATTCTTTGGAAGGTTTCACTGCTTTATTTGGTTCAGCGTCGCTTTTGTCGAGCGCCTCGACATTGCTGCTGGTGATGGCGAGGGCTGTGAGTGCAGCATTTGCGCCCTTCTCGTCATCGAGAATCTCTGATAGAAGCGTGGCAGCTTCCTTATTGGCGAGCATTCCTGCCCACTCATGCAGACAGCCGTAGGAGGCCATCTCATAATGTTCGACTTTCTGCGCCGCTGCGATCAAGGCGGCATTGATGGCGGGTGATCCAGCGAACTCGGCTGCAATTTCGTCCCCCTCCTCCAACAGGCCGACGGTGGCTTTGCAGGTTTTGCCTTTGGCTTTGATACCGAAGCATTCGAAGACCTGCTCGAGTTTCGTCACATGGCCTTTAGTTTCTTCCAGATGCTTCTGGAAGGCACTTTTCAGTTCATCGCAAGTAGCCGCCTGAGCCATCTTCGGCAGAGCTTTCACAATGCGGCGTTCAGCATCGTAGATGTCAGACAGTTCGTTCAGAAATAGATCTTGGAGTGTTTTCATTCTGTAGGTTTGATTGAAGTTTTCTGCGGCTAGCCGGGGGCTAGGCCGCAGAAGTTGTTTTCAGAGAGACGCGAAACTTCTCTCGGCAGATTCAGTGGGGTATGCTTGGCTCTTTTGCGTGGAGCAAGGGTCGCCAGGAGTGCAGCATTCATCGCCCTTCCTTGGCGTGTGATTGTCAGGTGTGGAAGCTTCCTGCGAGGTACAAATATCCTGAGCGCCTGCGCGGGTGAAGATGTCTTTCGCCCGGGTGATTTCGTCAGAGTTCTCGGTGTGGACAGAGATGAGTATGTTCCCTTCCTTGAGCTGGCCTTCATAGCGCTTGGCCTCAACTTCTGGGATGCCCATACCGATCAAACCACCGGTGATACCGCCGACGGTTGCGCCGATGGCGGCCCCACTGAGTGCGGCCATGATAGGGCCTGCGGCTATGAATGGACCGAAGCCAGGAATGGCAAGTGCGCCGATGCCGGCGATCCAACCGAGCGCTCCACCGAGGGCACCGGCTGTGCCTGCTCCGGTGACAGCTCCCTCAGGGGCTTTGGTGTTCATTTCGTGAGCGAACTCGTGGCTCGTGCTTTTGTCAGCAAAGAGTGCGGAGATATCGTTGTTGGAGAAGTTCGCGTCTTTGAGGGTATCAACGATGCGGTCGGCCTGGTCACGGGAGGTGGCGATGCAGAAGACAGATTTTTTTGGCATAATGGTTTGGTTTCTTGGGTATGAGTTGGTTTTAGGTGATAGGTTTAGTTGCCGCTGGTGGACTTCACTTCGAGTTGGTTATCCACATGCGAAGCGGTGACATTCCGGTTGGCGATCTCGCCTATGAGGCGCTTTTCTTCGGCCGTATTGACGGGTCCACGCAGGGCGATGCGGCCATTGTTGGTAATGATCTTCACGTTCTGCGCTGTGATGGACATGTTCTCAGCATCCAGGATTTCTCGGCGCACTTTAGCCGTCGTCTCGGTGTCGTATTTGCTGCTGCCTTGATCGAACGCAGTAAGCGTCCGACCTTCGCGATCTCGTGCATTGCGTGCGGTGTTATCTGGCTCAGCCATTACCTTGGCCGTGACGCTCGTGCTAAGGCCTTTGATCTTTTCGTAATGTGCTTTGAGCACGGGCAGAGTTTTGTCCACCCACGTTTTCAGATCACTATCCTGGGTGTCTCTGGAGGCGCTCTCAAAGCTGGCCACGCATTTTTCATGTCCGCTTTCCAGTTCAGCGAGGAATTCCTTATCAAACTCGGCACCGCTGGACTTCTCGAGCTCTTGGTAGGTGTCCGCATGCTTGGGGTCAATGACGGTGGAAATCTCCACGGCTTTGTTGGCGGCCAGCATCTTCAGCTCGGTGTTGCTCTTGGTGTGCTCGGTTACGAGCATTGCCGCGAAGACTTTGATGTCGGGACTTTGAGCCTTTCGTGCTCCGAGTTCGGCAATCTTTACGACAGCCATGCCAGCAGCGGCTTCGTGCTTGACGAATTTTTCATCGCTGGAGTTTAGACTGCTTTTCTTGTCTTCCGCACTGGCGTTAGAGATGAGTAGGAACATGGCACTCAAAGCAAGTGTCATGGCT
>JBILPY010000057.1:0-13836 GCA_044373575.1 Prosthecobacter sp.
ATCAGCTATGCGCCGATTTTTGATCTTGGCGGACTTACTTTGGCACCCGGTGTGCACTCGGATTCCACTTCCTTTGGGATCACCGGCACTCTGACACTCGACGCTCTGGGCAATCCGAATGCGGTCTGGGTTTTTCAGGCTGGCTCCACACTCATCACTTCGGTCGGAAGTATTGTGAATCTGATCAATGGAGCTCAGGCGGGGAACATCTTCTGGCAGGTCGGCAGTTCTGCCACACTCGGGGTGAACTCGGCTTTCTCGGGCACGATCATGGCGAACACCTCCATCACGCTGAATACAGGAGCCAGTTTGGACGGACGTGCGCTAGCCTTGAATGGCGCGGTGACGCTGGACAGCAACACCATCAATGTCGTGCCGCTTCTGGTCGGACCGACGCATTGGTTGGGGGCGACAAGTGGGCTATGGACCTCTGTTGGAAACTGGGCCAGCGACTCGGCAGGGAGTGCGGCAGGACTCATCCCGTCCTTCGCGGATGACATCACCTTTTCCGCCACGGGCGCGGCCAATAAGAGCACCACCCTCGGTGCCAATTTCGCGATCAATACCCTGACGATCAATGACACGGCAGCCGTGACCATCGCCGGAGCCAATACACTGAGCATCGGCGGCAATGCGGCCATCACGGTCAATAGCGGTGCCGGGCTTTTCACGGTCGCCAGCAATCTGGCTTTCACTGGCGCGACACCCACGGTGACGGTGAGCAACACTGCCGGGGCGCTTTTCAGCGGCGTGGTCGGCGGCACTGGCAACCTGACAAAGGCTGGCACGGGCACTCTCACGCTTTCAGGCGTGAACACTTACGGCGGCGGCACCACGATCAATGCAGGCCGTGTGGTCACGCAAAACAGCAGCGCTCTGGGCAGCGGTGCCGTGGTCCTAAATGCGGGCGTACTCGCCCCCGCTCAGGCTGTGAATGTGCAGTCCTTGAACTGGGCTGGCGGCAATGTGGCGCTCACCCCAGCTTCGGGTGATGTCATCCATGCGACGAATGCCTTCACCAATGGCGGTGGCGGCGGTGCTTATCAGATCGGCTTCGCTGGACTGGCGAAGACCACCTACACGCTCACCACTTTTGGCAGCACCAACTTCAGCCTAGGACAGTTCAGTGCCGCCATCGACAATCCGAATCCGAATGTCGTGTATCAGCACCAGTTCCTGCTGAACCCAGCCAGCGTTCAGCTTGTGATCCTCGGAGCCACCGCCACAGGCACCACGCTGCAAAACAGCGCGCCAGTGAACATCCCCACTTTCGCGGATTACACGGTCACAGGTCCGGTCACGACCGGAGCCCCAGCAGAAAGCAACACGATCAACTCACTGATCTTCTCGCCTGGCAGCACCTTGCAGGTCTCCAATCTGCTCACCGTCACCAGCGGCATCCTAGACGTGACGACCGGCAGTGCCACGATCAATGGCGGCACCGTCCTCGCACCAACAGGCTTTAGCAAAACCGGCGCGGGCACACTCGGGCTCACAGGCATCGTCAACGTCACCGGACCGGCCAACATCAACAGCGGCACGCTCAATATCGCCACCGGCAGCGTCTTCACTGCCACAGGCACCACCACCGTCAGTTCAGGCAGCACGGTTTCCGTGGCCGGCTCCCTCGTTTCACCAGCGGTCAATGTCCTGCTCGGGAGCAATCTCGATGGCAGTGGCAGCATCACCGGAGCTGTGACCAACTTTGGCACCGTCAATCCTGGCGCTGCGGTGGGTGCGCTCAACATCGTCGGCAGTTACACCCAAGGTGGCAGCGGACTGCTCATCACGCAGCTTGTGGCCCCGGCCAACCACGATCAGTTGATCATCAGCGGAGCGGCGAATCTCAGCGGCACTTTGCAAATCACCACGCCTGGCGGAGCACGCCCCGCCGTGGGTAGCAGCTTTGACATCATTAACGCAGGCAACGTCGCTGGTCAGTTCGGCACGGTGATCAATCCCTTCGTCGGCCCAGGCACTTTGGTGAAGCTCGTCGTCGTTTACACCCCGACGACTGTTCTTGTGAATGCCGTGCAGAACAGCTTTCAAAACGCCCTCAGCCTCATCCCACTCGCGCCGAATCAAACAGCCACGGTCGGCGCGCTGGATTCTGCTTTGTCCGATGTGCGCCAGACGGCGGTGCTGAACTATCTGAACAATCTCAACATCAACGCTGTGCCTCATCAGCTCGACAAAATCGCTCCTGAGGAACTGACCGCGATCTACAGCATCTCCTTTGCCCAGCTCGACACCGAAGTGCTCAGCGTGCAGCAACGCCTTGCATCCATACGCAACGTGAGCCGAAGCGAAGCGCCAGCTTTCACCAGCGGCAAGGACGTCGTCCTCGGCGGCCAGATCTCCCCGTACGCCTCACCTGATGGTGACGGCTACGGCTTCTTTGCCAATGCGACCGGCCAGTACGCCAGCCTCGGAGACACCTCGAATGCCAACGGCTTCGACGTCCAATCCGTCGGCACCACCATGGGTGGCGATGTGCGCGTAAATGAGAATTGGGTGCTCGGCGTCACCCTCGGCTACGCACGATCCAACAGCGATCTCACCGAAGGCGGCTCACTCGAAGCCGACGGCGTGCGCGCGGCTGTCTATGCCATGTATGAAAGAGGTGAATTCTACACCGAGCTCATGGTTGGCGGCAGCTACAACAGCTACGACACCACACGCAGCGCGCTCGGCGGCATCGCCCAAGGCAGCACCAGCAGCACCAGTTTTGATGCGTATCTCGGCACTGGTTACGACATCCATGTGAATCAATGGACCATCACCCCCATGGCCTCACTGCTTTACAGCGATGTCCACATCGACGGCTTCGATGAATCCGGCTCCCTGCAACCTCTGAGCATCGACTCCCAGAACCAGAGTTCCCTGCGCTCACGCATCGGCATCCGCGCTGCCTACACCGCCATTTGTGGTGCCGCCCGAGTCACCCCATCACTCAGCCTGCAATGGCAGCATGAGTTTCTCGACAACGAACTCGCCATGAGATCCCGGTTCGCCAACGGCGCTGGCAGCCCCTTCACCGTGCATGGCCCCGAGACCGGACGCGACAGCGCCCTCGTCACCGCTGGAGTTAATGTCGCTTGGAGTCGCTACGCCGTCTATCTCGCCTACCAGGCAGAGCTGGGCCGCCGCAACTACGAAAGCCACACGCTGCTCGCCGGATTCCGCATGAGCTGGTGAATGCTCGTCTGGAGGATTTCGGACTAGTATTGGAAGGGGGAGATGTGGTGGAATGATGAAATCCATCTTCCACTCCGTTTTCTCCCGCCATGAATAACCAACCTCCTTCCTTCTCTCGTCGTCGTTTTGTCGGTGCTGCCGGTCTTGTCGCCGGGAGCATGATCACTCGCCCGCTGTTCGGCCAAAATGCAGCGAGCAACAAACTCAACGTCCTTCTCATCGGCGTCTGGGGTCGAGGGCTGGCGCACTATGACTCCATCGCGGAGGAAAATGTGGTGGCGCTCTGCGATGTGAATGAGAACCGCTTCCCGGATGCGCTGAAGCGCTTCCCGACGGCGAAGACCTATGTCGATTGGCGCAAGGCGCTGGATCATCCGGGCCTGGATGCGGTGGTGATCTGCACGACGGATCACACTCATGCCTTCATCGCCAACTGGGCGCTGAAACGCGACCTGCATGTCTATTGTGAGAAGCCCCTGGCCATCACGGTGAACGAAGCACGCACGGTGCGTGCGACCTGGGAGACGAAAAAGGGCAAGCTGGCGACGCAGGTGGGAATGCAGCGGCACGCACAGCCAAATTTCAATCGCGTGAAGGAACTCATCCGTGATGGAGCCATCGGCGAGCTGAAGGCCGCCTATGCCTGGGGCAATCGCCAGATTGCGAAGCCCGGCTACTTCCCTGAAGCGGGTGCTCCGCCGAAAGGTTTCCATTATGATCTGTGGCTCGGGCCTGCGCCCTTCCACCCTTACAATCCGGCCTACTTCTCCGGTGGAGCCGGGGCGAACTGCCTGTCCTGGAACATGTTCTGGGACTTCGGAGCGGGCCAGATCGGCGACATGGGCAGCCACACGATGGACCTGCTCTGGAACGCCGTGGACGCGAAACTGCCGACCTCTGCCGATGCGAAAGGTGAGGCCTTGAACTCCGACGTGACGCCAGTGAACTGCGAGTCCCACTTTGAGCATCCGGCCAATGACTGGCGCGGGCCGATCAGCGTGAGCTGGTATCAGGGCGGAGCGATGCCGCGCACGCCGAAGAAGTCGATCGACCTCACGCAGATCGGCCATGGGGCGATGTTCAAAGGCACGAAGGGCTTCATCATCTCCGACTTCGACTCCCGCATCATCCTGCCCTTCGGCGATGACGCGGACATGAGCTACTACAAGCCGCGCAAGAAAGAAGAGATGCTCCCCGAAGTCGGCCACTTCCAGAAGCAATGGTTCGATGCCTGCCGCGATCCCGCGAAGCCCACGGCCTGTGACTTCGGCTACAGCGCGAACATGATCGAGATGATGCTCCTCGGGCTGGTGGCCTATCGCGTGGGCAAAAAGATCCAATACGACGGCAAGACGGGCAAGAGCCCTGACACGCCGGAAGCAGATGCCTTCATGACGAAGGCTTACCGCGAAGGCTGGAACATGGACGGCTGATGAATCGGAACGGGGCGAGCCGCGAAAGTGGCCGCCTCAGACGATCTGTGGCTTGATCACCGTCACGCTGAGCGGCTCCATCGCGGCCTTCAGCTTCTCAAACATGGCCTCGTCCTCGTAGGTGCCAACGATGGCACCGCCGCTGCCGGTGAATTTGGCGCTCGCGCCGCAGTCGCGGGCTGTTTCGACCATGTCGATGTTTCCCTGGCTGAGTTTGTAAAGCCTGCGGCGGAGATCGAAGTTCTCATTCAGCAGGGGGCCGATCTCGCTGCCTCGGCCTTCGACCAGCATGTCGCGCACGCGCTGGGCGAGGTTTGCCCACTGATACATGGCGCTCACGATGTCGCGCTCGCCACGATTCCAGCGGCCCCGGATGTCGTTGTGGAAGACTTCGGTGCCCTCGCTGAGCTTGTTCGTGAAGGCCACATAGACATTCGGCAGCAGGGCCGGGTCCAGCTCCTCGTAAATGCCGTAGCCGAGCTTCTCCACTTGAGCGCGGTTGAAGTCCATGAAGACCACTCCCTCGTAGCCCTGGATGACGCGGTCCTGCAGTCCGGCAGGGATGCCGAGTTCGTCATTCTCCACACTCAATACCAGGCTTGGCAGCAGATGCTTCGGCACATCGACACCGTAAAACTCAATCAAAGCGCGCCAGCAGGCCGTAATAATGGCGCTGCTCCCGGCCATGCCGACCTGCGGCGGGATGTTGCTGGAGTAGCGGAGGGTGAAGTTCCGCCCGTGGAGCGGCAGATTGTGCTTCGTGCAGTATTCAAAGAAGCGCTTCACGCTAGCCTTTAGCAGACGGATGCCGCCGTAGTAGCCGTGCTGGCGGACATCGCGCGCCAGGGCGTCGATGCTGCCAAAGATGGAATGATCCCGCTCATTCGGCTCGATGGTCAGCTCGGGCGACTCGAAGAGCGTGACCTCGGCGCCGTAGTTTCGGACGATGAAGGAGATCGTCTTGCCGAAGTAACCGTCGGAGGGATTGCCGACCAAACCGGCGCGGGCATGAGCTTTCTTGCGGATGAGCATGTGGGAGGCTGGAAAGGAACGCGGGGGATGAGCGGGCTTGGCGTAGGGCGTGGAAGCTACGGGCGGGGGAAAATGCGCGCAAGAAGATTGGCGGTCACATTCCTATGGAAACTGACCCTGCCATACAACGTCCGCCACACGCTCCGTATCGAGCCACGCTGATGCTTGCCTCGGCATCCGTACGCGCCAACATGCGCGCTCCTCATGCTCGACTTTGCCAGCATCCTCACCGTCGTCCTGCCCGTGTATCTCACGATGGCGGCAGGGTTTACTGTGCGGAAAACGGGCCTGCTTCCCGCCGCCGTGGATGCCGGGGTCATGCGGCTCTGCGTGACTCTGCTGACGCCATGCCTCATTCTCGAGCGCGTGGTCGGCAATGAATCGGTGATGAAGCCGCTTCCCGTGCTCATCGCTGCCGGACTTGGCTTCGGTCTCGTGGCGCTGGGCATCGCCGTCTCCTACTTTGCCGCTCCCCTGATCGGGCTGCAAAAGCACGAAGGCCGCCGCACCTTCGCGGTTGCTGCGGGCCTGCAAAACTACGGCTTCGTGGCCATTCCCATCGTCACCGCCTTGTTTCCTGACAAAGGCACGCTCGGGGTGCTCTTCACCTTCACTCTCGGGGTGGAGCTGGCATGTTGGACGGCGGGCGTCGGCCTGCTCACCGGACTCGGCAACGCGCCCTGGAAGCTGGCACTGAATCCTCCAGTGCTGACGATCCTGTTTTCACTCCTGCTGAACTTTACCGGGCTGCATGTCTATGTGCCGGATGTCGCGCACCGCACCTTCAGCATGATGGGTGCCTGCGCTGTGCCGCTGGCCGTGCTCATCATCGGTGCCTCCATCGCCGACATCTGGGGTCAGGAGCGCGTGCGCTGGTCCGTGGCGGTGCTCGCGCCGCTGTTGCGTCTGGGCGTGATCCCCCTGGCCTTCCTCGCCTGCGCCTGGTGGCTGCCGCTGAGCCTGGAACTGAAGCGCATCCTCATCGTCCAGGCCGCCATGCCCAGTGCCGTGTTTAACATCATGATCTCACGCCACTACGGCGGCCACGCCCCCACAGCCGTGCAGTGCGTGATCTCCACCACCGTCGTCAGCATCGTCACCACACCGCTCGTCATCGCCTGGGCGGTGAAAGCGATCGGCGTCTGACTTTCACCACCTCCACCCATGTTCCAAGAAGACGAAGAAGACCTCCCCCTCGACGAGCTCTCCCCCCTCATGCAGGCCATCGTGCCTAAGCTCGCCGCCTGCCGCATCCGCGAATATCAGCCTGAAGACCTGGAGGCCTGCCTGGAGGTCTATCGCTCCAACGAACCCGACTTCCTCTCCCCCGAAGGCCTGCAAAACTTCACCGACTTCCTCCAGACCGGCACCTCCTACTACCTCGTCATCGAGAACGCGGGCGATGTCATCGGCTGCGGCGGGCTGGAGCTTGTCGGGGACTCGGACAACGCCTGGCTCATGCATGGCATGGTGCATCGCGAGTATCATCGGCGCGGCTACGGCACCACGCTTCTGGCCGCACGCATCGCCCTGCTGGAGACGGATGAGCGCCCCATCGAGCTTTGGACCCGCGCCAGCACTCCAGTCATCCCCTTTTACGGACGCTTCGGCTTCCAGTTGGAGCGACTCCAAGTCGAGCGCCTCAACACCCGACGCGCCCCTCCCGGCCTTTGCCTCCAGGTCGAACCGCAAGACATCCTCGATGTCCGCGACGCCCTCGAAGAACGCTCCATCCGCATCCAACTGGACGATGCGGAGGAAGAGGAAGAAGAGGCCTGGGAAGAGGAAGTCTGAGCCGCTAAAGAGATTCGTGATGGCTCACGGAGATACCCTGCGTTCTCATCGGCTCATGAAACACCTCCTTCTCTCCCTGCTCGTCGTCGCCTCCGCAGCTCTGGCAGCAGATCCCAAGCCCGCCAGTGCTGCCCCCAAGTGGAAGAAGCTCCTGCCGAAGACGCCGGATGGCTTCACGTTCAAGACGATCGAGGTCGCCAAGTATCCCGAGCACACCGTGGAGCTGTTTGTCTATGTGCCTGAAGGCGAAGGCACTTGGCCCTGCATCCTCGACATCCATGGCGGTGGCTGGAAAGCGCGCCAGGTCGAGGCGGACAAGCCCATGATGGAAAGGCTGGCCGCGCGCGGTTTCGTGACCGCGATGGTGAGCTATCGTCTCTCCACGGAAGCGAAGTATCCCGCCGCCATCCACGACTGCAAAGCCGCACTTCGTTGCCTGCGCGCCCACGCGAAGGAACTCAAGATCGACCCCGAGCGCATCGGCTGCATGGGCGGCTCCGCAGGCGGGCATTTGTCCGGCCTCACCGCCATGACCACCGGCTTGACCGAGTTTGAGGGCGAGGGGCCTTTCAAAGACCAGTCCAGCGCCGTGAAAGCCGCCATCGTCATGGCCGCCACTCAGGACATGCTGGCAGCGAATGCCGAGAAGACCAACGAAGGCGCCGTGCTCTTCTTCGGAACCACCGCGCAGGACAAGCCGGATCTGTACAAAGCCGTCTCACCCATCACCCATGTCCGAGCCGGCGTGCCGCCGACCATCTTCATCGAGGGTGAAAAGGACTCACTCAAGATCGGCCGAGCCGAGATGATGGAGAAACTGAAAGCACTCGGCATCGAGACCTCCGTCCACACACTCAAGGACGCTCCTCATCCCTTCTGGATGAGCGACCCGTGGTGCGCCGAGACCGTGGACATCGCGGCGGCCTTCTTCAAGAAGCACCTCGGCGAGACGGTGAAGTAACGGCCAACAACCCCCTTGACCAAGCGGCCTCATGCGCCGATTTAAACACCTGTTTATAAACGCATGTCTAAAAACTCTGCTCCACGCGAACGCGACCCCGAGGCCCGGCGGGAGCGTCTCCTTCTGGCGGCGATGCAGATCTTCGCGCGTGACGGCTTCGACAAAGGTAGCCTGCGGCAGATCTGCCTGAAGGCGCGGGCGAACCTCGCCTCGGTGAAGTATTACTTTGGCGACAAGCAGGGGCTCTACCGTGAGGTGTTGGTGGAGAGCCACCGCCGCGCACTGGAGCATGAGCCGCAGGTGACGCTCAGCAGCGACATGAAGCCCGAGGAGACCCTGCGTTTGTGGATTCGATTCTGTCTGCGTTTCATCTTGCTGAAGCGCGCCTCAAACCCCGTGCTCGGCCAGCTTGTGGCGCATGAGATGCGGCAGCCGACGGCCTGTCTGGGTGAGTTTCTGAAGCTCGTGGTGCGGCCATTCCATGAGGAGCTGCATCGCATCATCGCCGCCGTTTTGCGCAAGCCGGAGCCCGACATGCAGTGCGAGATGCTCGCGCATCACATCGTCGGGCTTTGCGTCCACTTCGATCACGGGCGTGTCTTCATCGACCGCCTCGGCCCGCCAGTGCCGAAGACCGAACCCGACATAGAGCGACTTGCCTCCGGCATCGCTGACTTTGCGCTGCACGCGCTCGCTGGCCTGCGTGCCGATGCCAAAAAATGACCCCTTTCCTATGAGACCTTCTGTTTTCCACGCTGCCATCGTCGCGATGCTCAGCCTCACCGCCTGCCACAAGCCACCGCCTGCGGTGGAAAGCGCGTCCGCATTGCCACCGGCGAAGCCCATCGAAGTGAAAGCCGCGAAAGCGGAGCTGCGCCTGATGCCGCGCTTCCTGCGCGTGACCGGTCAGCTCCAGGCGGAGTGGGATGCCATGGTCGCCTCGGATGCAGCGGGCAAGGTCGAGTCCACGCCTGTCGAACGCGGAGCCGTGGTGAAGGCGGGCGATGTGCTCGTGAAGCTCGACGAGCGCGTCGCGCAGATGACGCTGCGTGAAGCCGAAGCCTCCGTGGTGCTGGCGAAAGCGCAGTCCGAGCTTTCCGGCAGCGAACTCCAGCGCAACCAACCTCTTGCTGAATCCAAAGCCATCGCCCAGGCGGACTTCAATCGTTTGCGCACCGACACCGCCGCCAAAGAAGCCCAGCTTGCCGCCGCACAAGCGCGCCGCGACATGGCGGAGAAGTCGCTCAAAGACGCCGTCATTCCCGCGCCCTTCGCAGGCACCGTGGCGGAGCGACTTGTCTCGCCGGGCGAGTATGTGCGGCCCGGTCAGGCCGTGGCACGAGTGGTCGATACCGCTACGCTGCGCCTCGTCGTGAACGTTCCCGAAGCGGCTGTCGGCAAAGTGAAGCCAGGGCAACTCGTCGAGTTCACTGTCTCGGCCTACCCAAAGGTGAGCTTCCAGGGCAAGATCAACTTCATCGGCGCTGCCGTGCGTGAGGCATCACGCGATCTGCTGGTCGAAGCCGCCGTGGACAATCAGGATGGGCGCTTGAAGCCAGGCTTGTTTGCCGAAGCGAGGCTCATCACCAGCGATGAAAAAGCCGTCGCCGTTCCTTCCGCAGCGCTGCGCATCGAAGGCACGCGGCGGAAGCTTTTCATCATTCGCCAAGACCAGCTCGAAGAACGCCTCGTCGAGATCGGCGAGACTCGGGAGGACTGGATCGAGATCCGCCAGGGCCTCGCTGACGGCGAATCCGTAGTGCTCAACCCAGACGCGAGCGCTGCCGATGGCGTGCCTGTCGTTCTCAAACCCTAACTCACGACGCACATGCAGTGGCTCGCCGCCGTCTCCGTTAAACGCCCCGTCTTTGCCAGCGTCATTGTGCTGGTGTTCGTCGTCGTGGGTGTGCTGGGTTACACCCGCCTACCCGTGGACCGCTTCCCGAAAGTGGACTTCCCCACGGTGTCCATCACCACGCGGCTCGTCGGCGCCACGCCGCAGGAGATCGAAACGCAGATCACCGACCGCATCGAGGAAGCGGTGAACACGGTCAGCGGCATCGACCAGCTCCGCTCCGTCTCCAGCGACAGCATCTCGCAGGTCTTCGTAGTCTTCCTTTTGGAAAAGAACGTCGATGTCGCCGCACAGGAAGTGCGCGACCGCGTGAACCGCATCATCGCCACGCTGCCGGATGATGTGGACACGCCCATCGTCGAGAAGCTCGACCCCGATGCCACGCCCATCCTCAGCATCGCGCTCGTCGCAGACAAGCCGACGCGCGACATCACCGAGTATGCCGACAAGGTCCTGCGCCGTCGTTTGGAAAGCGTGCCCGGCGTCGGTCAGGTGACGCTGCTCGGCGGGCAGAAGCGACAGATCAATATCTGGCTCGATCCCATCCGCCTCCAGTCCTTCAATCTCACCGCGCTCGATGTGCAGCGGGCGCTGATGATGCAGAACGTACAGATCCCCTCCGGCATGGTAAAGAACGCCGCGCATGAGGCAGGCCTCCGCATCGTTGGCAAGGCCGAGAACCTTCAGGACATCCAGCGTCTCGTCATTCGCGAGGCTGGCGGAAGTCTCGTGAGATTGAGCGATGTCGCCCGCGTCGAGGACAGCGCGGAGGAGTTGCAAACCGTGGCCAGGCTCAATGGCGTGCCCACCGTCACGCTCTCGCTGCGGAAGCAATCAGGCGAGAACACCATCGCCGTCGTCGATGCCGTCACAGAGCGCATCGATGAACTCCGGCCATTCCTGCCGAAAGGCTACGAGGTGAAGATCGTGCGCGACAACTCCCTCGTCATCCGCACCAGCACGGATGCAGTGAAGGAGCATCTCGTCCTCGGCTCGCTCTTCGCGGCCATCGTCGTGCTTTTCTTTCTCGGCAATGTGCGCGCCACCTTCATCTCCGCACTCGCCATTCCCACCTCCATCATCGCCAGCTTCGGCATCATGTGGGCGGCGGACATCACGCTGAATTCCATCAGCCTCATCGCGCTCGCCCTCGCGGTCGGCATCGTGATCGATGACGCCATCATCGTGGTGGAGAACATCTTCCGGCACATCGACGAAAAGAAAACGCCACCCTTCCAGGCCGCCATCGACGGCACGAAAGAGATCGGCATGGCGGTCATGGCCACGACGCTGTCCTTGCTGGCCGTGTTCGTGCCCGTGGCCTTCCTCAGCGGCATCGTTGGCAAGTTCCTCAGCAGCTTCGGCTACACCATGGCCTTCGCCATTGTCGTGTCCCTCATCGTCAGCTTCACGCTCACGCCCAGCCTTTCAGCGCGAATGCTCAGCATCACGCGCCCGAACTGGCTGGAGCGCTCCATGGAGAAGCTGGTGAACATCTTTTATCATCCGCTGGAGGCGCTCTACATGATCGTGCTGCGCTTCTCCATGCGCCATCGCTGGCTCGTCGTGCTGCTCTGCCTCGGCTCGCTGTATGCCATCGGGCCACTGATGAAGAAGGTGCAAAAAGCGCTGCTGCCGCCGAATGAAGAAGCGCAGTTCCAGGTCACGCTGCGCACCGCCGAAGGCACCAGCCTCGCTGCCACAGACATCACCGCCGAGCGCATCGCGCGCGACATCCGCAGCCTGCCCGGCGTGGCCTACACGCTCATGAGCATCGGCGACAACGACCAGCGCACGCCGAACCAAGCCAGCATCTACGTCAGCCTCATCGACCCGGCTTTGCGGCAGGAAACGCAGCAGACGATGATGGATCGCGTGCGCACAGAGATCATCCCGAAATATCCCACCGAGCTGCGCCTGAACGTGCTCGAAGTGCCCGCCTTCAACACCGGCCAGTCCAGCGCGAACATTCAGTATCTCGTCGGCGGACCCGATCTCGACCGCATCAGTCAGGCCGTGGGCGCGGCGATGCCGGACATTCTGAAAATCCCCGGCATCCGCGATGTCGATACCACGCTGGTCAGCGGCAAGCCCGAGATACGCGCGGTGGTGGATCGCAGCAAGGCCGGGCAGCTCGGTGTGAACATCGCCGATCTATCCGCCACTCTGCGTTTGCTCGTCGGTGGTGCGGATGTCTCGACCTACGATGAAGGCGGCGAGCAGTATGACATTCATCTGCGCTCCGAAGAACCCTACCGCAACAGCTCCGAAGCCCTGCAACTGCTCTCCGTTCCTTCGCTCAAAGGTCCGCCCGTGCCGCTCTCGAATCTCGTAACACTCACTCCACGCGAAGGCCCCGCACAGATCGACCGCGCCAACCGTCGTCGCCAGGTCACCATCACCGCGAACCCAGCGCCCGGCTTCGGTGAATCCGAGATCATGAGCGAGATCGAAGCCATCCTGAAACGGCAGAACCTGCCGCCCGAATATGCGATGGGGCCCGAAGGAAGGTCGAAGGAACTGAAGCGCGCTGGTATCGCCTTCGTCACCGCGTTCTCGATGGCCTTCATCTTCATGTATCTCATCCTCGCCGCGCAGTTTGAGTCGTGGATTCATCCCTTCACCATCCTCATCGCACTGCCGCTCACGCTGCCCTTCGCCATCTTCTCACTCATCGTTTTCGGTCAATCGCTGAACATCTTTTCCACACTCGGCATCCTCGTGCTCTTCGGTGTGGTGAAGAAGAACGGCATCCTTCAGATCGACCACACGCTCCAGCTCCGCGCTCATGGAATGAGTCGGCTCGATGCCATCCTTCAGGCGAACAAAGATCGTCTCCGCCCCATCCTCATGACCACCGCCGCCTTTGTGGCCGGCATGATTCCGCTCATGCTTTCCAAAGGCATCGGCGCCGCCTTCAACACCGCCACCTCCGGCGTCATCATCGGCGGCCAGACGCTCTCGCTTTTGCTGACACTGCTCGCCACACCGGTCTTCTATTCACTGCTCGATGACGTCGTCGAATGGCGTCGCCGTCGTGCTGAAAAGCGCTCCGCACGTCGCTCGGCTCGTGAAGCCGCTCTTCCCACTCCTGCTTGATTTTTGCTCATGTCCCGCCTCCTGCTCATCCCGCTCGCCTTCACGCTGAGCGCCTGCCTTTCCGGCCCGAACTACGAGAAGCCGGACCTCACGCCCGTGATGCCCGCACAGTGGCGCTGGCAGCCTGCGGTGCCGAAGGATGATCTGCCGAGAGGCGACTGGTGGAAGGCCTTCCACGATGCCGAACTCAATCGCCTGGAAGAGCGCGCTTTGGCGAACAATCAAAGCCTCAAGGCCGCCGTCTCACGTGTCGATCAAGCCCGCGCCTCAGCACGCGGCACCTCGGCAGATTTCTTCCCTGACATCCGCATCAAGTCGAACAGCAAGCGCGAGCGCACCTCCGGCAATCTGCCCACGCCCGTGCCGGTCAGCATCCCTTCCTCACACATCAATACTTTCCGCGACGTGCTCGACCTCAGCTACGAGATCGACTTCTGGGGCAAAGTCCGCCGCACTTATGAATC
>JBILPY010000437.1:0-4220 GCA_044373575.1 Prosthecobacter sp.
CTGCGGGCCACCTGCAAAGCGCGCCAATCCGTGCGGATGGTGCTGCGCAGTTCTTCCTCGGCGAGGTCCAGCGCGCGGCGAGTGGCCTGCTCGGAGATCTGCGCGGCGCGGAGGTCATTGCGCTCGGGCAGGGTGTTCAGGTTCAGGTCGATATCGAGCCCGCCGAAGAGCTGTCGCTGACGGTGATTGATGCCGATTCCTGTGGTACTGCCTCCGGTCGGGGTGCCAAGCTGATACCCAGCCAGCGCATTCACGGTTGGCAGGGTGCTCTGGTGGGCGATTTTGACCCGGCGCTCGGTGTCATAGACGCGGTCACGTTGATTGAAGATATCCAGCCGCGTGATCAAAGCGGTGTCCATCATCTGCTCGACGGTTCCTTTGGGATCAATGACTTCGAGCTTCTTCATCTCGTCACTGTCGAGCACGATCTTCTCGGTCACGGGCAGTCCGAGGGCGATTTTCAAATCATCCAGCGCCTCTTCATAGGAGCGGATGGCGGTGATCCACTGGCGCTCATAGGCGATGCCGCCCTGCTCGATCTGCTTGAGCTGGGATTGGGAGCGCAGGTTTGCTTCAGCCAGCGCGCGGTCACGCTCCAGAGAGTTCAAAGAGGCCTTGTAGGCGATGAAGCGATTCCTCACCTGCTCGCGGGCCTGAATGGCGCGCAAATACTGGCGGGCGACATCTACGACGAAGGTCTTTCGATACTGGGTGAAGTCGCGGATTTCATAGAGCACATCACGCTCGTCCTGTCGCAGCGGTTCGGCAGCAACCAAGACACCTGCGCCGCGCAGAAGCGGCTGGGTGAGGGAGACGGCAGCGCGGGAGTCGCTGAGATTGCGCACACCACCGGTAAAAAAGCGGGTGAAGTCCGTGCTGAGGTCGAGCGCGAGCCGCGCCCCCGTTTTCATCAGGTAATCCAGCCCAAAGTCACCGCCGCTGGTGAGGGAGGAGGTGCGGACGAAGTCGTTCACGCGGTTGTGGACCTGCGTCTCCCGAAGGGTAGCACCGCCACCAGCATCGGCGATGGGACCGAATTGCTGCCGCGTCTCCGTGAGGGCTAGGGCGCTGAGATAGACGCGCTCCTTCCGCCCAAGGTAAATGCGGTTCCGGTGCACCGCAAAGTCGATCGCACCCGGCAGCGTGACGACGCGGGCACCTTTCTCGATGAAAGCACGCTCGCCGAGGAAGTCCGCTGTCTCCGACATCTTCGTCAGCGTGGCGAGATCCACCGGTGGAGGCGGAGTGATGTTCTGTAGCACATCGTCATCCGCCCCGGCCACGATGGAGGACTTCTTCTTCAGAATGCCGAAGACTTCCTTGTCGGCCCACTTCTTATAAAAGCCCTGGGTGCAACCCGCCAGAACCACACTCAGCGCGACCAAGGGCAGGACTGAGCGGTAATGACGAGGGCAAGGCATGGTTCGAGAGATGAGTTGGATAAAGGCCATGCCGTCTGCGGGGTTGGTGGCAGCGGCGGGCAGGAATTTGGGGGGGCTGGAGATACGGCACCGCGAAGGGATGTCTATCAGGAGACAGCTCTTCAGCCCTGCATCACCAGCGCCTGCTCCACGATGGAGCGCCCGGCTTCCAGCTCGTCATTCACCACTACGGTGGCCCCGAGACGCTTCAGACGCTCCACATCGGAGGCAAAGCGGGCCCGGGCGAGGATGGGGATGTCTTTCCGCTGATGCCGCACCAGTGAGAGCCCCTCGGCGATGATCGGCGCGTCTGGAAAGGTGAAGGCCACGAGGCGGGCCTCACTCAGGCGGGAAAGTGCCCAGGTTTCTTCATGCCCGGCATCGGCGAAGAGCACAGGCTGGCCATGCCGCTTCAGCGCACGCACGGTCTCGGCGTTCAGGTCGATGACGAGGGTTGCGATCCCCTGATCCAGCAGTGCTTTGTTCAGCTTCTCCCCCACAGGCCCATGCCCGACGATGATCGCGTGATCGGACAGCCCTTTCATCCGCTGCCGCAGGATGTCCGAGTCCGGCAGACGTGGCTTTCCCCTGCCCCAGCCATGCTTTTCCATCCAAGCACCCAGCGGCTCACCTGCACGCATCAGCGCTGGCAGCAGGCCCATGCTCAGCGCCGCGCTGCCGATGAGGATCTGCTGCGTGTCCGCGCTCCAGACTCCGGCAGGGCCGGCTTTTTGCAGCAGCACGAGGGAAAACTCCCCTGCACTGCTCAGGCCGATGCCCGCCATCAGCGCCTGACGATGCACCAGCCCGAGTCGGCGGGCGATGGTGGTGATGATCACCGCCTTGATCAGCATCAGCGCCACGGTCAGACCCAGCACCGCCTGCCAATGAATCACCACGAGGCGCACATCCACCATCAGGCCCACCGAGACAAAGAAGAGGGTCAAAAAGAGATCCTTGATCGGCATCACATCCGCCAGGATTCGCGGCTTGTAGATCGACTCACTCACCGCCAACCCGGCCACGAAGGCTCCCAGCGCCAGCCCCAGCTCCAGCATCCCGCCGATGAAAGCCAGGCCGATGCAGCAGCCGACGACGCTCAGGGTGAAAAGCTCCCTGTTGCGCGTCTTCGTCACCGCATTCAGCAGCATCGGGATCAGCCAGCGCGCACAGACACCCGCCAGCACCACAAAGAGCCCGCCACGTCCGGCCAGCGACCCGAGCCGCGCCAGCAGACTGCCCGTTTCCTTGCCGTCAGGCAGCAGCAGAGGCAGCACGAGGAAGAAAAGGATGATGAAGAGGTCCTGAAAAATCGCCACCGCCAGGGCCATGCGCGCGCCGGGGCTCGACTCGTGCCCGAGATCCTGAAACGACTTCAGGCTCACCGCCGTCGAGCTCATCGCCAGCGCCACCGCCACCAAGATCGCCGCCGTGCCGCCCATGCCAGCCAGCCAGGCCGCTGCGCCGGCCACCAGCGCACAGAGCCCCATCTGCCAGCCACCGCCCACAAAGGCCAGACGCCGGACATATTTCAGATCACTCAAGGAAAACTCCAGCCCCAGGGTGAACATCAGCAGCATCACCCCGAACTCCGACATCTGGGAGATCGCTGCATGAGTACTGCCGCCTCCGAGCGCCTCGATTATGCCGCTGTTCGCGATCACCACCCCACAAATAAAATACCCCGCGAGCAGCGACTGCTGAAGCCGCAGCAGCAGAAGCGAGATCAGCACCACCCCCACCAGCATCAGCGCGAGCAGGATGAAAAGGGGCGGAAGTTCAGCAGCAGCGAGGACCATGAGGCGAAAAGCAAAGGGCGCAGACCGCAGCACGGGCAAGCTGAAATTCCGCTTTCTGCTTTTGGCCCGCGCTTTTCACGCCAAGATCGCCGCAATGATCGAGATCGAGAACCTGACCATGCATTACGGCGCGCTGAAGGCGCTCGACGGGCTGTCGCTGAAAATTCAGCCGGGGGAGCTCTTCGCCTTTCTCGGGCCCAATGGCGCTGGAAAAACGACGGCGCTCAAGCTGCTCACCGGCCTCATGAAACCCATGCAGGGCAGCGTGAAACTGTGCGGGATCGACATGCAGGTGGAACCACTGAAGGCCAAGGCCCTGCTCGGCTACGTGCCGGACGTGGCGGTATTTTATGAGAAGCTAACCGCGCCGGAGTTCATGCACTTCATCTCCGAGCTTTTCGAGATGAATCAGGCGCATGCGGCGGAGCGCACAGAGGCGCTGTTCACCCAGTTCGGCCTGCACGAGTACTGCTCCCAGCGCATCGAAAACCTCAGCCACGGCACCCGCCAGCGGCTCGGCATCGCCAGCGCACTGCTGCATGAACCCAAAGTCTTCGTCATCGACGAACCCATGGTCGGGCTAGACCCCCTCCATGCGCGCATCGTCAAGGCCGAGCTCAAGCGCCAGAGCCGCGCCGGAGCCACCGTGCTGATGAGCACCCACCTGCTGAACATCGCCGAAGAGGTGGCCGACCGCATCGGCATCCTGCATCGCGGCAAGCTCCTCTTTGTCGGCACCCTGGCTGAACTCCGCGCCGCCCAGGAAAAGCAGGGGCTGAATCTGGAGGAGATCTTTTTGGAGATGGTGGGGTAGTGCTCAGAAACGGAGCACTCCTCCACTCATCCGATCTTGGCCGAGCCGAAGTGTCCGCGAAGAGCCTCGGGAATGGCGATGGTGCCGTCGGCCTGCTGGTAGGTCTCCACGAGGGCGACGAAGAGACGGGCGAGCGCGGTGCCAGAGCCGTTCAGCGTGTGGCAGAAGCGGTTCTTCCCGTCTTCG
>JBILPY010000058.1:0-13798 GCA_044373575.1 Prosthecobacter sp.
TCCAGTTCACGAAGTTGTAGCCTGCATTCGGCGTAGCAACGACGGTCACGCTCGTGCCATCAGCCACCGTGCCGCCACCACTCGTCGTGCCACCCGCGATGGGCAGCGCACTTGTTGCGATGGTTCGATTACCAGCGCCCGTGACGGTGAAGTTTGCCACCAGGATGCGATCCGCTGTGGCATTGAAAGTGTAGCTCGGGCTGCTGCTGACCACGTTCGCACCTTGTGTCCAGTTGGCGAAAGCATAACCCACACTCGGTGAAGCAATGACCGTGACACTTGTGCCACTGGCGAAGACGCCGCCACCGCTCGTGCTACCGCCGAGGGATGGCGTGGCGCTGGTGCTGATCGTGTAGCTCGTGCCCTGCGTGAAGTTGGCCACCAGCGTGCGATCCGAAGCCACATTGAATGTGAGGCTGGCAGCATTGCTCACGACAAAGCCATCTTCAGTCCAGTTCGTGAAAGTATAGCCCGCATTCGGTGTCGCGGTCACGGTCACACTCGCGCCTTCATTGAAGGTGCCGCCACCCGTCGTGGTGCCACCTTCGACTGGCAGCGCGCCAGCAGTCACGGTGTATGTCGGCAAGAAATTCGCGACGAGTGAATGGTTCACATTCATCACCAGCGTGTGGCTGCTGTTGGTGCTGACGACGGTCCCATTGTCCGTCCAATTCACAAAGGCAAAGCCCGCTGCGGCGACCGCCGTGACCGTCGCATTTGCATCAATGGCATACGCGCCGTCACCGGTCGTCGTGCCACTGCCGAGAGGCGAGGCGATGGTGTCCAGCAGGCTCGAAGGAGGCGCAGGTGCATTCGCTGGAGCCACGACGAGTGTGTAGTTTTTCGCGACGTCAGGACTCGCACCATCGGAGGCCGTGATTTTGAAATTGAACTCACCACTGACTGTCGGTGTGCCAGCAAGCACGCCTGTGTCCAGATCGAAAGTCATGCCCGCAGGCAGTGCGCCTTCTTTCGTGATGTTCAGCAGCGGCACAGCCCCTTCCACCACGACCGTGCGGTCAGCAAAATCGGTGTTCACCTTGCCTTCACCGACATGGTCGATCAGACCCACAGGAGCATCCACATCCACCGCCGCCATTTGCGAACCGGTGAACTCACCGATGACCTCGAACGTCGCCATGTCCTCGGTGACCTTGACCCACTCACCACCCACCAAGTGATCATTGTAAGTCCTCATGCCGGTGCCATGAAGGCCATCTGCATCGACCGCATCTGCCACCGCCTCACCGCTCTCCGCGTCGAGGGGGCCGGTGTATTTGAAGAACTCGTAACGGCGAGTGACGACCTCGTCGCCACCCGGCAGATCTTCTGGAGCTGCGGGCACCTCGTTATTCGGTCCACCATCTGGTTGGCTGTAGCGCTTTTGCAGGATGCGCCATTCCACTTCGACTTCATCCGGCTCGCCGTTCTTCCAGTTCTTGTCATCGGGATTCACTGGATCGTCAGAGACGAGATCACGCAGCTTCACCTCTTTGTTATTGTGGGTGGTGGTCTTGATCTCCTTCATCCACACCGCTTTGCCAAACTCCTTTGGCTCAGGAACAGGTGGCGGAGGCGGCGCAATCACAGCCTGCACCTGTGGCGGTGCTGGATTTCCCACCACAGGCGGAAAGTAAGTGAAGGTGGGAGTCGAAACCTGCACGACACCGCCATGCACCAGATTGCCGACTCCATCGTCGATGAGCCAGTTGTAATGAATCGGTCCAACCACCCTGTTGTAGCCGACACCAAAGTGCTCACCGCCGAAGTTCACATTCGGATTCGTGAACATGTGACCGTTCGTTGGATTGATCGGGCCGCTCGGAATCGCCGTGTAGGCTGCCCACGTGCCGTTCGGATTCTTTTTGCTCTCCCAGCGGATCTTGCACTTCGGATGACCCACGATGCTATCATCCTGCGTGATCTTCGGCGCGCCGTAGTGATTGTAATTGTAGGTGTAGGTGATGGCGGTGCTCGTGCAGTCTTCTATCTCGACTTCGAAGCCGTGGCACTCGTGTCCAGTGTCATTGACCGTATCGAAGTTGTTGATGCTGCCATACGCGATGCTGGCCTGAGCCGCGCTGTGGCTGAGCATGAGAAGCAGGCAGGCAAGCCAGCTGATAAGACCACGCGTGGCCTTTCCAGAGGTCATCTTGGTTGTTGTCGTTTTCATGGTGTCGAGTGCTGGTTTGAAAAGGTTCGTATTCCGAATTGTCACATCATCCCCCACTCCGGTATGGAGCGTTAGCGATGCACGGTAACTGTTTGGTAGGAATCGGATGTGGTTCGCTATGAGGGACTCAGAACGGCCACCTTCGGGGAATGCGTTGGCGGTGCTCATGGGTGTGCGAGACGGAAAAACAGACTGCCCGTAGGTGCCGGTATAGAGACTTGGTTTTGCCCGCC
Organism: Prosthecobacter sp.; assembly: GCA_044373575.1. Lineage (GTDB taxonomy): Bacteria > Verrucomicrobiota > Verrucomicrobiia > Verrucomicrobiales > Verrucomicrobiaceae > Prosthecobacter. The sequence goes on from JBILPY010000058.1 coordinate 2,407, forward strand.
GCTGGCGGTGATCGGCAGCGCGGAGGTCACCCAACTTGCGGGACTGAGGTCCGGGCTTTCCTGCAAGACCCAGCCACCAGCCGATTCTGGCCATGAAAACCCGATGGAGCCTGGTGTGACGTTCGTGATGCCCACGATGGGCAGAAAGTTCGCGACGAGCGTGCGGTTCGCAGCCGCGTTGAAGGAGAAGCTGGTACTGCTGCTCACGACGATGCCGCCTTCGGTCCAGCCGGTGAATTGATAACCCGCAGCGGGTGTGGCGAGCAGCGTGACCACGCCACCCGTGGCGTAGCCGCCGCCTCCGCTTATATTGCCGCCGGGTGCGAAGGATGAAGTTGTCGTGACGTTGAAACCGGCGGCGAGGTTTGCCACCAGCGTGCGCTGATTCAGCAGCGTGAAGGTGTAGGTGGGTGTGGTGCTGACGATGTTGCCAGTCTCGGTCCAGTTGAGGAAAATATAGCCTGGTTTGGCTGTCGCCGTGGCGGTGACGCTGCTGCCGATGATGAAGGTGCCCGCGCCTGCGACGGTTCCCATCGCGATGGAAGAACTGGTGAGCGTGAGCTGATACGACGGCTGGAAATGGGCGATGAGCGTGTGATTCGACGTGGCTGGAAAGGAATAAAGCGTAGACGAACTCACGACCGCGCCATCCTCGGTCCAGTTGACGAAAGCGTAACCCGTTTTGGCTGTGGCGGAGAGATTCACGACGGCATCGAGCGCGAAGGTGCCCGCTCCGCTGACGCTGCCGCCATTCACTGAAGACGACGTGGCGGCGATAGCATAGCTGGTGGGCACATCCGCCGAGAGCGTGAGCGCGAGGTCGCCCGTGCCGCTGTAGTAGCTGTTTCCCATGCGGCGATAGTGCGCGTTGTTGCCACCAGCGCCGGCGGCATGACCCCATGTGAGCGGATAGCCGTATTGCGAGGCTTCAATTTGAATCCAGTAACCGGTGCCTGCTGTGGCTACGAACGAAGTCGGCAGCGTGACCGAGTAATCAAACATCTGCACACCGCCGACCAGTTCGGCGGCGGTTTGATTCGCGTTGCCAGTGACCGTGTATTTCTTGAGATGCGGGTTCGTGAGATCGGGATAAAACCCATTCGCCGTGGAGCCGTAGATTTTGATGTTGAACTCCACCACAGGGTTGCTCGCCGAGTTGTTGCCGATGTAACCGCCACGCCAGCGCAGATGCGAGATGCCCGTGGTGGTGGCGAGCGTGAACTTTTCAAAGCGATACTCCATGCCATCGACATTCCCATCCGGTGCGAGATACGAGGAAAGCAGCAGCGTGCCTGAAGTCGTCGTCGGCTGCGAGAAGACGATGCCGAGGTTGTTGGCGGACGAAGTGAAGTTCGCGACGAGATCGCGATCCCCGGCGGCGGTGAAGGTGTAGTTTGCGCTCGCACTCACCGGCACGCCGTTTTCGGTCCAGTTGACGAAGTTGTAGTTCGCTGAAGGCGTCGCCTGCACGGTGACGTTGCTGCCATTTACAAAACTGCCGCCGCCATCCGTGTTGCCACCCGTGAGCGGTGATGACGCTGTCGTGATGAGCGAGCCTGTGGCAAAATTAGCTACAAGCGTGCGATTTCCCGTCACGGTGAAGGTGTAGTTCAGATTCGTGCTGACCACGTTGCCGTTCTCCGTCCAGTTCACGAAGGCGAAGCCCGCGTTCGGTGTGGCGATGAGCGGTGCGGCGGCGTTTTGTGGATACAGGCCCGCATTCGTGATCGTGCCGCTGCCGATGGGCGATTCGCTTGCTGCGATGGTGTAAGTCGGCCCGTCACCCGTGATGATGCTGAACGCCGCATCGCCCGGCGCATACTGAAAATAAAAGTCCGCCTGCCCGGCGATGCGCCGGAAGTGCGAGCCATTGCCCGTGCCACCCGCAAAGCCCCAATACGGCAGACCACCCGTGAACTCTGCCTCGATCTGCACCCAGTAGAGCTTTCCCGCCTGTGCCTGAAACACCGTGGGCAAAACGAAGTGGTAATCATACATCGACACGCCGCCAAACAGGCCCGCGCTCGTCTCACCCGCCTTGTTTCCCGTATCATAGGCAATCAGCGTTGCAGGTGTGCCCGGATAACCCGGCCCCAGATGCGGCTGCGACAAGCCCGGTGTGGATTCATAGATCGACACGCGAAAGTTCACGATGTCGCCGCCCCAGTAAGCCATCTGTGGATCATAGCCGCCGCGCCAGCGAATCTCCGTCACCGCCTGCGCCGTCGGCACGCTGAACGAGTCCCACACGAACTGATCGTAGTCCGTCCCGTTCGGCTGATAGCGCGACGATGTCCGCAGCGAACCGCTGCCATCATGCGACTGCTCAAAGACGACGCCCGCCTGTGCGACGAGCGAAGTCAGGAGCAGCATGAGTGTAAGGAAGCGTTTCATGATTTCAGTCGTCATCGCGCTCGCGACCTAGTTTGCCTTTGCCACCTTCGTTTTCGCCGAGCTGCAAAGTCACGCCGATGCCCGGCAGTTTGACCGTGGCCGTCTTGGCATTGTGCGCGGCAAACAGCGCCGCGATCCACACACCGGCCACGATGGCGATGACCACGCCCCAGACCGCATGACTGGATGAAATGGCATCCTCCGCATTACCCGATTTCTTGCCCGTGACCATGGCGAGCGAGATGTTCTCCCGATGCCGAATCGTGTGCCACGCCAGCCCAGCCAAATGCATCACGATGACCACCAGCAAGGCCCAGGCAAAGGCTTCATGCAACTCTTCGAGATTTTCACCGCCGTAGCCGTTGCCCGAGATGAACAAAGCAGGAACGAGCAGAAACATCAGCACCGCCGCCACCGCCGAGCCGGGATTGTTTCCCGCATACAGTTTCGTCTTCGAAACCGCTGCGCTTTTCATGTAGCCGATGACTTCACGCGGATGCACCGGAAAGCTGGCAAACCGCGAATAGCGCGAGCCTACCACTCCCATCACCACACGCACGCCGAGCAGGAACAGCGCGACGATGCCAAACAGCATGTGCAGTTGAAACAACGGCGTATCATCATCGACAAGGAAGCCGATAGCGATAGCAGCGGTAAGCGAGCCAGCAAAGGCCCAGTGAAACAGACGGGCGGGGATGTCCCAGACAAGAATTTTTTTCATAAACAAAGTGCCAGTGGCACGGGTGAAGGGTTCCTTTTCTGGCGTGTTGCCGGAGATCGTGGACATCCGGTCGAGACACGAAGTGCCAGACATTCGCAGGAGTCAGGAGCATCGAAGAAGCGAGCCTTGCTGACTCGCGCATGCCCCGTTTTTACCTCAGATCAAAAGCTGAATCGTGGTCAGCAGAGAGGGGGGCTGGTGGGAAAACGGAACCCGTGGTACAAACACGTCATCGCGTGTCACACGCGGCTGCGAAATGTGCAGCAAGTGCTGCCATTCTTGCGTGGCCTCTGGATTGAACAAATCATCGGCTGAGCGTGCTTTCGAGGTCTCAACACGCTCGACACCGGCATTGCCAGCAAACTGCGCAGTCGTCATCTGGTGGTCGCCTTCGTGATCTGACTGGCAGAAGCTGACCAGCACACGGGCGAGGCCATGGCGATGATCATTCACATCTGGTGTGAACTCACTCTGACGGTGATGCAGCACGACCTGTGCACCATTTTCACCAAGCCTCACCTGGCTTTCATGGCTGCCTTCGACTTCTACAAGCAGGGTCATCACCGCCGGCATCAGCGACGTGCCGGTGCTGGCATAGGCCAGCAGAAGCAGGGTGGCGATGAGGCGATGGGCGAGATGCATGAGACGTGAACGGAGAAGGATGTGAGTTACAGACACATGCGCAACGCATTCATCCAATCATTGCCAAATGATCATGTTCGCAGGCTGTTTCAGACGCTGAAACGTGCGATGGAGCGAATTCCAACCACTCTGTTACGTTTTACCACTTCTTGTCGAAAGGTGGCTCCGGCATGTTGTAGGTTTGCGGCATTCCTGCCGTGCTCCACCTTTCCATTGTCCCATGCGCATTTTAGTTATCGAAGATGAACCCGATCTCGCCCGCCACATTGCGGGAGCTTTGACACGCCAGGGTCACACGACGGCGGTGAAACAGGACGGACTGGAAGGTCTTAATGCTGCGTTAGATACCAAACCTGACCTCATCGTGCTGGATTTGAATCTGCCTTCACTTGATGGCTTCTCGGTGCTCGCGCGACTGCGGAAGCAGCACATCGACTCTCGTGTCATCATCCTCACCGCTCGTGGAGATGTAGAGAGTCGTGTGAAGGGACTGACCTCGGGTGCCGATGACTATCTAGCGAAGCCTTTCTCCATGGATGAACTGGTGGCACGAGTGAGTGTGCTCGGTCGCCGTGGTGGTGCGCTCAAAGAATCGGATGTGGTCGAAGTTGACGATGTCGTCATGGATGTGCCGCATCGCATCGTCACCCGCCATGGCGAGAAAATTGAACTGTCACCGCGTGAGTTTGAAGTGCTGCAGATCTTTATGCGTGAGCCGGGCCGCGTTTTTACCCGTGATGAAATCTGCGAGCGCATCTGGCAGCGGGAACATCAGTATGACACACGGACGGTGGAGATCTTCATCATGCGTCTTCGGAAGAAGCTCGACATCGAAGGCCGCCCGCCGCTCATCCAGACCGTGCGCGGTGTGGGCTACCAGCTTCTCAAACCGGAATGAAACGCTTGCCGCTCAAGATCAAGGTCGGCGTTTACTCCGCTGCACTCACGATGCTGACGCTCGTGGTCGGTGCCGTGGCGCTGATGGCCTTCATCTACTTCCGCCAGCTTCATGAAGTGGATGACAGCCTGCGCGAAAGCTCCTCGGAACTGGTGCGCGATTTGCAGAACTTCCGTGGCGCGCCGGTAAACCCCCGCCACGCGCTGAGCATGAAATTTGTGCCCGTGGACATGCGCGAGCACTTCCTCATGATCCAGGGGCCCGAGGGGCAGACCGTGTATCATTCGGCGAATCTGAGCGGCCAGAGCATCGAGGGAGAGATCGGCTTCCGCACGATCTCCATCGCCGGACAGGCCTGTCGTGCGGGCAGTTTTCGTGAGCCAAACTACACCATCCACGTCGCCGTGAGTCTCGAGCCTGTGGAGGATTTCCTCCAAGACGTGGCCATCGGCCTGCTGACGACACTACCTTTGGTTGGGCTCATGGTTTTCGCCGGTGGCCTGTGGCTGGGGAAAAAGGCCGTAGCTCCTGTGGCAGCGCTTTCAGCCGCGGCGGAGAGCATCTCGGTGGAGAACCTGGCCGAGCGTCTGCCCATGCCGGAGGCCGATGATGAGATCGCGAGACTGACTGTGGTTTTGAATGATGCCTTTGCTCGGCTGAATGCCTCCTACGAGGCAGCCACGCGCTTCTCCGCGGATGCCTCGCATCAACTCAAAACACCCGTGGCCGTGCTGCGCGCCGGATTAGAGTCTCTGCGCGATGGCGGGCATCTGGATGGCGATGGCAAAACGGAGGTGGACACGCTGCTACGACAGGTGCGTCGGCTCACCGGACTCATTCAGGATCTGCTCCTGCTCGCACGCACGGATGCGCGTCGGCTCAGTCTGGAAAGCCAGCCCTTTGACCTCGCCGATCTCGCTGCTTCAGCGCTTGATGATCTGGAGACGCTCACTTACGGGCGGCTCGAAGTGGAGAGCGAGATCGAAACCGGCATCACCGTCTGTGCTGACCGCCGTCATCTGGCGATTATCGTGCAAAACCTCGTGGAGAACGCTGCCAAATACACCCCGGATGGCGGGCGCGTCCGGCTCACGGTGAAACGTGATGGGAATCATGCCCGCTTCTCCGTCGCCAACACCGGCCCCGCCCTGCCTGAGGAAGATCGTGAAGGCATCTTCGAGCGTTTCCGTCGCGGCTCGAAGGTAGGTGAAAACCAAAGCGGCCATGGTCTCGGCCTGAATATCGCCCTCGCCCTCGCCCGCTCCCACGGTGGCGACCTCACCCTCGTGCGCTCCGATGGCGAATGGAACGAATTCGCGCTGACGCTGCCGGTGGCTTGAGGGGCGCGGAGGCCATAGGACCACACGCGGGTATCATTCTGCCACACGGTACAATGATTGTACCTCACCGGAACTTCACTGCGCCGCACGGTACAATCATTGTACCTCACCGAACTTTCAGTGCGCCTCACGGCGCATGCAGTGCGTCAGACACGCCGAATTTATCACCATACGCTGAATTCCAACCAACTACCTCGCCACAATCGGTCGATCCTGCTCCTGGCGGAGTCTTGTTTGCGTGGAGACGGGGAGGCTGGGCAGGGCTTGGGCGAGCCAATCCTGGGCGCTGGCTTCATCGACTTTCCGCCAGTGGTGGTAGTAGCGGGAGATGGCGTCGTCGCGACCGGCGAGGGTGGAGATGCCGAAGGCGAGGTCCATGGCTCCGGCCATGTCCTGATCAGAGATCACGTCGGCCAGACTGAGGCGGGCGGTGTCCATGGCGGCGGAGGGAGGATTGGCGGCGATCCATTCGCCCAGGCCGACGGCGTCGGTGGCGGCCCAGGAGTTGTAGGCACCGACGACTCCGCCCGAGGCATCGCCGGCGGGCAGGGTGTTCAGCCAATTGAGGGCGCTGTCGGGCTCGATGGCTCCCCAGGTGGTGCCGATTTGGGCGATGACCTGACGACGAATCTGCGGGTCAGTGAGGGTGCGGCTCCAGGCGACGGCGGCGTTGATGTCGCTGGCGGACCAGACGGTGGCGAGCGTGGCGGCGGCTTCGAGCCGGGCGGCACTGTTGGAAAGCTGGCTGATCCAGGCGGCGGCGGCGGCAGGGTCGGAGGTGCCCCAGATGTCTGCCAAAACGGTGGCGAGGTTCACGCCGTTATCGCCGGTGAGCAGGGGCTCGAAGTGCTTGGCGGCCTCCATCGGGGTGCGTTCGGCCCAGGTTTGGGCGATGACAGTCTGCGTGGTGCGGCGGGCATCGGCGTTGTTCAAACCGGCGGCCCATTTGGCAGCGGCGAGCGGGTCCTGCTCTGCCCAGGTGCTGCCGATGGCGGCAAAAAGAGGCTGCGAGTAGTAGCGGGTGCCTTCCAGCCACTTCGCGGCGACGGTGGGAGCCTGGCGGGTCCAGCCGATGACGAGATCCGTGAGCGCCTGGTCCTTCAGCGGGCCTGAGAGGTGCTGCTCGGCCCAGAGCCAGGCCCCACGCGGGTCGCGGGAGCCCCATTTGTTCATGGCGATGCCGATGGTCTCGGAGCGTAGGAGCCCGGCGGTGAAGTTGCCGTTCGCGTGGTCGAGCGCGGCCCGTGGGTCATTACCACCCCAGACGCCGTAGATGCCACGCATGAAGTCGAGCTTGTCCTGGTCTGAGCGGAACTGCTCGGCCATGGCGAGCGCACTGGCGGGATCTCGGCGGGCGGCCTCGGCACCAGCTTCGCGGAGGGAGCGGGAGCGCTCCTCGGGGTCTTTAAACTCCATCAGCTCAGTCAGTGCATGGAAAGAGTGCGATGAGCCGCCAGCGAGCTCTCCGAGCGCCGGAGCGCTGACCGACGGCTCATCTTTCTCCTGCCCGCGAGGGCCGGAAAAGCTATCGCTGCCACCGCCGTGCGGGATGAGCAGGTAAGTCATCCCCGCGCCAGCTGCTGCGCCGATGGCGACGAGCAGGGCGTTCGCGAAAAGCGAGCCATTGCGGAGAGGTGACATGATCTACCCATCACCAAACCACGGCCCGGCAGCTTGGACAATGACCGTTTGGTAACCGAACGGTTACGGATCGGACTTGGCGAGATCCAGCGCCTGCGAGTAGGGTGGCGGCGTGTCCTTTAGATCTTCCCAAGAGCGCTGGAAAGATCCCCCCACGTCCACGTCGGCTTTGCGGCGCTTGGCCGTGGCTTTTTGTGCTGCCCTAATGCTGCCCGGACTGCACGCCGCAGTGAACTACGAGGTGCTCGCCAGTTTTGAAAAACCCGGCACCCAGGTCGTCGCGCCGCTGGTCAGGCACTCCGGTGGCGATTTCTTCGGCGTGGCCTCGGCGGGTGGCGCGGGCGGGAAGGGCTCTATTTTTAAAATCACCTCCGCAGGCACTCTCAGCACGCTTTTCTCCTTCAGCGGCCCGGATGGGCAGGCTCCGGCAGCAGGTCTGGTGGAGGGCGCGGACGGCGATCTCTACGGCACGACCTCCAGCGGCGGCACGGGGAACTTCGGCGTTGTCTTTAAAATCACCTCCGCCGGGGTGTTCACGAAGCTGGTCGATTTTACCGGCACGGCGGGGGCGGCTCGCGGGTCGGTGCCGCATGGGCTGATGCTGCACGCGGACGGGAATTTTTACGGCGTGACGCAGGGCGGCGGCTCGGGCGCATCTGGCACGGTTTTTCAAATGACCCCGGCAGGGGTGCTGACGACGCTGGCCGATCTCACGGGCACCACGGGAGCCAAACCGGGCAGCGAACCGCTGGGGCCGCTGGCGGTGTCCGGCAGCCTACTTTACGGCGTGACGAAGTATGGCGGCGTGGCGGGCTTGGGCGTCCTTTTTGAAATCAGCACCGCCGGGGTCTGGCGGACGCTGGGAGAGTTCACCGGTACCGCTGGCCTCAAACCGGGCGCGAATCCCGCAGGGGCGATGCTGATGCACTCCGACGGCGCGCTTTATGGCACGACGGAGTTCGGCGGCACGAACGACTTCGGCACGCTCTTCAAAATCACCACGGCGGTGACGCCAGTTTACACGGTGCTGCGCCACTTTGCCGATCCCACAGGCTCGCAGCCAGCCGGGTCGCTGATCGTCGGCGGAGAAGGGCAGTTCTATGGCACGACGTCCTCCGGCGGCACGGGCGGCTGGGGCACCACCTACAAAATCACGACCACAGGCACGCACACGGTGCTGACAAACTTCACCGGCGAGACTGGCGTGACTCCGGGTGCCTCGCCACGCGGAGGCTTCGCGGCGGGGTTGGACGGCCTGTTTTATTCCGTGACCAGCGCGGGAGCGGCGGGGAACTACGGCGCGGCTTTTAAAGTGGCATCGGCGGGCACTTTTACGGTGCTGACTGCGCTTTCGCTGCCCATGGGCTGGATGCCCTCGGGTGCTCCGGTGGTGTCTGGCAGCACGCTCTACTTCCCCATGGCCGCTGGTGGCACGGGCGGCGGAGGCAATGTGATGTCGATGAGCACGGCGGGCTCGGTTTCCGTGGCCTCGGCGCTCGGCGGCACGCTCGGGACCGTGCCGGATGGCGGGCTGAAAAGTGCGGGCGGTGGCATTTTCTACGGCCTCACGGCCAAAGGCGGCGCTTCATCGCGCGGCACGAGCTATCGCTTCACGGCCAGCACGGGCGTGACCTCGCTGCTCGTCGCCCACACGACCACGGCGGGCTCATTGGCGAAAGGGCCGCTGGCTCTCGGCGCGGATGGTTTGTATTATGGTCTCGGACGTGAAGGTGGAGCCTCCAGCCGGGGTGCCATTTTCAAAGTGACGACGGCTGGCGCGCGCACCCGCGTGACCTCCTTCACCGGCACTGCCGGACTCGCCCCAGGCGGCAAACCACGCGGCCCGCTCGTGCTGGCGGGCGATGGCCATTTCTACGGCCTCACCGAGGAAGGCGGCACATCGAATACGGGCGTGCTTTTTAAACTCACCGCCGCTGGAGCCTACTCCGTGATGATCCACTTCGGCACCACGGGCGCTCGTTCCCCTCAAGGTGGCTTGGTTCTCGGCAGCGATGGCGCTCTCTACGGCACCACGAGCCTTGGCGGCACGGCCAATGCGGGCACGCTGATCCGCTTCGTGCCCACGACGGCGACTTGGAGCATCGTGGGGGAATTCACTGGCACGGCGGGGGCCATCCCAGGTCGTCTGCCCAGTGGCGAACTGCATGTGGCCGCAGACGGCACGATCTACGGCCTGACTCAAGCCGGCGGCGCGGATGATCTGGGCACGCTTTTCCGCTACACCACGGCTGGCGGGTTGGAAAACCTCGTCGCATTCACCGGCGCGGCGGGTGTCTCTCCTGGCTCCGCGACGGCGAATGACGGCGCAGGCCTCGCCTTCACCGGCGGTGTGGCCACGACGGTGGAGGGAGACATCTACGGCGTGCTGCCGGGCAGTGGTGAAACGGGCGGCGGGGTGGCTTTTCGCGTCACCATCACTACCGGCACCGCCATCAATGCCTGGAAACAAACCTACCTCGGCGATCCCAACGCGCTCGACGACGATGACTTCGATCTCGATGGCCTTTCCAACCTACTCGAATACGCGCTCGGCACCTTGCCCAGTGTTCCCGATGCCGCGTCTTCGCCTCAGGGCTTCCTTTTCACCTACCCGGACGGCGACCGGTTGACGCTCGATGTGCTGCGTGACCCGGAGCGCAATGACATCACGATCCTCGTCGAAGTTTCCGCCACGCTGATGCCGAACGACTGGACCACGCTCGCCACCAGCACGCTGGGCGCACCTTTCACCGGCCCCGGCTACTGGGCTGGCGACTCCGCCACACCCGGTGCCCGCTACGTCACCATCCGCGACACCGTCTCCATCGCCCCCGGCCTCCGGCGCTTCATGCGCATCCGTGTCGTCCACTGACCCATTCCTAACCACACCGTTACGCTAATCGCATTGCTCAAGCCCAGCCCGGACCGTTTAGTCACCCCGAGCGCACCCTTCTTCCCTCCCATGAAAACTTACCCATCCATTCTCACCGCAAGGTGGATGCACGCCCTGGCTGCGCTGGCGCTGCTCCTCTGGTGCACCGATTTGCGAGCCGTCGGCTCCGCTCCCGACCTCGATGGCGACGGCGTGCCCAACATCGTCGATCCTGACGTGGACAACGACGGCATCCCCAACGCGCTCGATAAAAACATCGACGGCGGAATCGCCAAAACCGGCCCCTACTCCGGCCAATACATCGGCGATCACATCGAAAATGAAAACCCTGCCGAGGATGATATCGACGACGATGGACTCGCCGACGATTCGCTGGCCGAAACCGACACCGACGGCGACGGCAAGCTCGATGACTCCGATCTCGAAGACGACATCGACGGCGACAACCGCAAGGATGATTCCGCCTCTGAACGCGACATCGACGGCGATGGCAAAGAAGACGACTCCGAAATGGAAGACGACATCGACGGCGACGGCAAAGACGACGACGACGCCACCGAGCAGGACATCGACGGCGATAACAAACTCGACGGCACCGATGACGACATCGACGGCGACGGCAAAGCCAACGGCGATGCTGCCGAATTCGACACCGACGGCGACGGCAAAGCCAACGACGACCCCGAAGAGCGCGACGACGACGGCGACGGAGCCGAAGACCGCTACGACGACGATGACGACAACGACGGCACCGGAGACATCGACGAAACAAATCATGTCGGCGACGACGATGAAGGTGAGATCGAGCTCGATCTCACCCGCCCAGCTATCGCCCCAGTCGGCAGCCAAACCGTCGCGAAGTA
>JBILPY010000438.1:0-4212 GCA_044373575.1 Prosthecobacter sp.
TGATCGGCCGTGAATGGCAGCTCGGCACCGTGCAGGTGGATTACGTGCTGCCCGTGCGCTTCGACCTGAACTACACCGGCGCAGATAACAAAACTCACCGCCCCGTCATGATCCATCGCGCGCCCTTCGGCAGCATGGAGCGCTTCTGCGGCGTCTTGATCGAGCACTTCGCCGGTCACTTCCCCACCTGGCTCGCACCCGAGCAGATTCGTGTTCTCACCATCAGTGAAAAGGTGGACGAGTTCGCCAACGACATCTTCGCCCAGCTCAAAGCTGCCGGCCTGCGCGTGACGCTGAACAACGACGCCGACAAGATCGGTGCCAAGATCCGCAACGCCCAGCTCGACAAGGTGCCCTACATGCTCGTCCTCGGCGAAAAAGAAGCCGCTGCGGGTGGTGTCGCCGTCCGTCACGCCAAACGTGGCGACCTCGGCGTGAAGCCCATCGCAGACTTCCTCGCCGAAGTCACAGCCGAGGTCAGGGAGCGCCGTCTGTAGCCGTCGAACGACTTTTCAAGTCGTAAACGGGTGCTCCGAGTTACCCACTCGGGCGTATCACCGGCGGGTTTTTTACCCGCCGCACCAGCGTACAAGTTAAAACTCCTTCGTGGCGGTGCGAAATCATCCCAAGAGGCAGAACCGTCATCAAAAACGAGCACTGAGTCTCAGGAAAGTTCGGCAGGCATATTGTGCTGTGTTGGTTGAGCATTGGGGGGCTGCGGGAAAGAGGCCGGTTCGCCCAAGCCAGAGATTGGCCGCGCCAACCGTGAAGCGGATCAGGCCAAACCCATGCCTGAGTGCGGCAAACAGCCGCTGGGTTGGAGCATTTAGCAGCTTGAATGAACCAGATAACTGCTAGGTTGGAGCATTTAGCAGCTTGAATGGACCAGTTAACTGCTTGGTTGGAGCGTTTAGCAGCTTGAATGGACCAGTTAACTGCTGGGTTGGAGCATTTAACTGCTTGAATGAGCCAGTTAACTGCTGGGTTGGAGCATTTAGCTGCTTGAATGAACCAGTTAACTGCTGGTTTGGAGCAATTAACTGCTGGTTTGAACCAAAGTATCGCTGGTTTGAAGCAAAGTATTGCAGGTTTGGGCCAAAGTGTTGCATGTTTGAAGCGTTTTACTGCTCGTTTGAACCTGGATGTTGCGGGTTGGGAGCAGTTCGCCGCAGGAATTCGGCTTCCGACCGCTCGGATGACGGCGCTGACGTACGTCCGGCACGACAGCTCAGGCTTGGCAGCAGCAAGGTCCACCTGGCAGATAATTGATCCCTCCTCTTTGGCCGGCGGTCTGTTTTCACTGGAAATGACGGTTACCTCCCTCATGGAAGTCGCGACCTCCCACGTGGAGAACGCGATCCACCACGTGGATGATACCCATCTCCCAGCTCGCCACAGTAACCTTTCAAATTGATCTCAATGCGTTCGAAGAAGAAATCACTGAGATCCTCAAAGAATGCGAGACGATTCAGGTCACGGCCGACCGTATCCGAGACAACTTGGTTCGACTCCACAACGAGTTGGTTGAAGTGGAAGCCCAAACTGGAATGGTGACGAGCTCTCTGCGTGAGCTTGGCAAGGACTACCATTTCATGAAGAACATGGCTGACTTCAGACTCCGGGAGCGTTTGAGCCTGTGATGGCGCGGAGAGATCTTGAGCGAATGACCTTCCACCGGACTCCTCGGCAGCAGAGGGGGGCTGGCATTGGCCAGACTCAGATTTGCCACCGCCAGAGATCAGAATGACGCGAGAGAAACGGCCTCAGACCTCTTGCGCCATTTTAGACTCTTGCGGTGTGGTGTTTTGAAACGTCAGGGTGCAACTGTTTGACAGAAAACACCGCGAGAGTTGGGAAGTCCGACGAGTCGGACTCCCCGAAATGCCCGGCCTGTGGGAAGCCCATGCGCCGCCGGACTGCTGGGAAAGGCCAGCACGCCGGGAAGCCTTTCTGGGGCTGCACAGGCTACCCCGACTGCCGGGAGACGCGGGAGATTTGGGGGTAGGCAGTGGCCGAGAAAAACCATCTGGCAAAGCCTGACCCCTTCGGCGTTCCTTGCTCAGGCTCCGACCGGGCGGAGATCGACGACCTTGGTGTCGGCGATGTCGTCATGCAGCGTGTTGTGGGTGGAGCGGAAGATGAAGAGTGAATCCAGCAGCGCCAGGAAAGGCCCGAGGTAGGGAATCAGGGAGACGATCTGAAGCGGCAGGATGCGTCGGAGGATGATGTGGTTGCGGTCCGCTGCCGCACCGCTTTTGCGCACGATGCGCAGTCCGAGAGCGCGTTTGCCGATGGTTTCGCCGACGGCGAGGTGATTCCAGTTCACCATCACCATGATGACGAATCCCACGGCTCCCCAAACCAATTGCTCGGGCTCAAAAGCGGAACTGTTTCCCTGAGAAGCCCGCTGGAAGCTGCGTGTGAAATACCCCGTGAACCACATGAGCGGCAGATTGATCACCATCAGGACCAATGCATCCAGCAGGCTGGCACCGAGCCGCCGCCAAGGTGTGGCAAGGCGTTCATTTTTGCTGGGATCGACGGGTGGCAGAATATCGACTTGAGGTGGGGCGTAGGGATTGATAGGATCACTCATGGCGAGGGGACTTTGAATTGGATCGTGACTCGAAGTCGAGATCAAAAACCTGTCGAAGTCGTTTCACTTCAGCCGCGCTTCGATCCATTCGGCCAACGTGGAGGCTTCCCGCCGGGCCAGTGTTTTCTCACGGCATTGCTGTGCAGCGGTGGTGAAGGAGGGGGCGCTCAGCAGTCGATGCAGTGCGTGGCAGACTCGATCCGGCGTGAAGGTGCGCGGCGTGAGCCCGAGCCCAGCGCCGAGACGGGTGATGCGCGAGGCATTGTCCGGCTGATCGTGCGCCATGGCCATGATGAGCTGGGGGATGCCTGCGGCGAATCCCTGGGACATGGTGCCAATGCCGCCATGATGCACGAAGGCAGCGGTGTGAGGCAGCAGGGTGGAGAAGGGGGCATACTCCACGGGCAGGATCGAATCAGGCAGGGAGGCGGGGAGTTGATCGAGCTTTCGTGTCACGAAGACGGCGCGCTTTTGCAGTCGAGTGACAGCAGCAAGGGCGACCTCAAAGAAGCGGCGCGCGTGGATGTTGGCACTGCCGGGCGTGAAGACGACGGGCCGGTCACCACTAGCGAGGAAGCTTTGCAAAGCCGGGCTGAGAGCCTGCTCGGTGGCGAGGTCTTCGAGCGGGAAGTCCCACTGCTGCACGCCTGCGGGCCAGTCAGGCTGTGAGGCGGCGAACCATTCGGGGAAGAGGCAGAGCGTGCCGTCCGGCGAGTGTGCCCAGTCCCACCAGAGGCTCTTCGGCGGCTGCACTCCACGCGTGGCGCAGGCTCGTGCCACGGCAGGTCCGGCGAAGCGGTCCGCCGGGTTCGGAAGACGAATGAGCCAGCGCCGGAACCAGAGCGGCAGTTTTTGCAGATGCTCCATGCCGGGAAAAAGAATGGGCGTCTCATGCGCGCTGATCATGACGGCGGGTTGGAGATGCACATTGATCAAAGGAATGCCCAATGACTCGCGCGCCAGCCTGCCGGCAAAGGCCGTGCAGGGAGCCAGCAGGAGATCAAAGGCATCTGCGGTGCCCTGGCGCTGCTCGATGGGCTGGAGGAAAGTCTCGACGCTCTCTCCGGCGAACTCGAAGACCATCTTCGTGCCTTGATACAGCTTCCAGATGCGGGGATCGGCGATCAGGCGCTCGAACACTTCGGGTTTGCCCAGCGGGATGACCTCCAGTCCTGCGGCGCGGACCGAGTCTTCAAACAAACAGGCCACGATCATCGTCACCCGATGGCCGCGTGCTTTAAGAAGTCGTCCGAGCCAGAGAAAGGGGAAGACATCTCCAGCACTGCCGAAGGGGAGTAGAGCGATGTGGGCCATGGGTGTCGATGAGAGAAGCGCCAGCATCTCACACATGATCTGACAATCCACTGGCACAGTGCCGCCGCCACCGCATGATCGGCGGATGTTCGTCTGGTCCAAACTATCCTCTGAAAAATGGGCGGATGCCTGGGAAGAGCGCTTCTCCGGCAATCCTGCACTGAATCTCGTCATCACCACCGTGCCGACGAAAACCATGATCCGTGTGGAGATCTACACGGAGAAAAAGAAGGACGTCGTGGCCATCCAAAAAGAATGGGGTGGCAGTGTGCGTGAGGTGAAGCAGCAGACCTGGGCCGCGC
>JBILPY010000439.1:0-4200 GCA_044373575.1 Prosthecobacter sp.
GAGTCGGAAGCGCTGCCCCACGCGTTTTTCAAAAGTGGTTTGAGCCTGCTTCACCACATCAAGCGAGGGATCATCTTTGATGACCTTGAGCAGGGCGGCATTGGTTCCAGCATCGGAACTGGCGCGGAGGAGGTAGGCGCAGCGGAGGCGCACTTCCCAGGGCTGCTTGGCATCGTGCAGCAGCGTGGTGAGCTGAGCGGGCGTGAGGTCGGCCTCGGCGCGGATGGGGGTGTCTTTGAAGAGTTCCTGCAAAGGCAGCTTGTAGGCGGGGTCGATGCTGGAGCTGATCTCAAAGTAGGCCTGCACGCGGCGAAACTCCGCCTCGGCGGCATGGCGGAGGTGCTTGAGCGCGGGATCAAACATGGAATCCACGATGGCCTGGAGAGACTCTCGTGTGCCAGTGGCGATGGCTTTGTCAGCGTAGTCCGTGAGTCGGTTGCGTTCCTTGAGCAAAATGAGCTCGCTGGTGGCGGGCGAGACCGAGGGTAGCATGGAGGCGATCTGTGCGGCATCTCCAGTGCTGAGGTTTTGTGCGTCTGCCGTGGGAACGAAGGAAGTCTGCTTGATGACCAGCGCCATGCGGTCCGCCATTTCCTGGAGTCGGGCCTGGGTGCCGGCGCGATCCTCACGTTGGGCATCGATCTGACGCTGAAGGGTGGTGATCTGATCCTGGGTGCGGCTGAGTCTTGTTTGGAGGGTCGAGACGTCTTCGTTCGGGGGAGGTGGCGAGGCATTTACAGCGGCGGGTGCCTGAACTTCCACCGGGGCGGCTGCCGTTTTCATCTGCCTTTGATCAAGCCAGACGAAGCCAATAAGGACCACGAGCAATAGGATGCCTTGCCCGGTGAGAAACACTGACCAACTGACCTGACGCTGCTGCAGGCCATCCGCTGTCATGGGGGTGAGGGCGATAGGAGTGCTCTCTCCAGGAGCGATAGCTGTGGGAGTGATGTCCGTGGGATTGCTTTCAACGGGTTCCGAGTCCACGAACTGAGAATTTTCGTCCGATGACTGGGCGGGGGGCTCGGGCGGAGTTTCGTTCAGTTCTAGAATGAGCGATTTAGTGAGTATTTCAGGGGATGCCTCTTGGCCCACGTCGGGAAGATTCACGGGTGGATTGGGATCGAGATTTGGATCTGGGGTGTCGCTCATAGACGGTTTGAGAATGACTGGATACCATCTTGACCGGAAATCCACCAGAGGATGGCACTTGTCTGGCACGAGGGGGGCCTTTAGTCTCCGTCCGATGACTCGCACCGAGCCCACCCCCTCTCCCCCGACTGCCTATCAAGAAAGAAGCCTGCGTTTGGTGATGCTCGGTCTTGGTGGTGTGATGCTGGTGATCCTGCTCGGTGTCTTCCCCTATCAACATTGGGACTTCCATGTGCGCAGCAGCATCATCGGCGGCATCCTAAAGAAAGCAGATCAAGACAGCGAATGGTGGTTCTGCCTTTTCGCTCCACCCATTGTCTTCTGGCTGGTGTGGCGGATGAAAAAGAGCCTCATCTGCCTGCCGGTGAATGGTTCCTGGGTGGGTGTCCCCGCACTTGTTCTGGGCATGCTCTTCTACTGGTTCGGCTACAAGGCGGACACCGCCTATCCTGGCTACATCGCCGGGCAGTTCATCACCCTCGGGCTCATCCTTCTGCTCGGTGGCATCGAGTGGTTGAAGCGGCTCTTTTTTCCTTGGGCCTTTCTTGTTTTCACCTGGCCCATGATCCCTCTGGAGTCCGTGCTCGCCCTGCCTCTGCGCATGATGACAGCCCAGGCCTCTGCCATCGTGCTGAATCTCATCGGTGTGCCTGTCTCCTGCGAAGGCACCGGCCTCCATTCCGCCGCCGATCAGGTACGCGGCCTCGCCCAGGGCGATCTCTTCCAGCTCGATGTCGAGGAGCCCTGCAGCGGCATCCGTTCGCTGTTTTCCCTCCTCATGCTCAGTGCCCTCTACGGCTGGCTTTCCCTGAAGACCTGGCCCGCGCGTGGCATTCTCTTTGCCAGTGCCATCCCGCTGGCCATGCTGGGAAATCTCGTCCGCATGGTGCTGCTGGCGCTTGGGTCGCTCTGGTTCGGCACCGATTTCGCCATCGGGCGGAAGATTGGCGAGCATCAGGAGATGAGCTTCTACCACAGCATGGCGGGCTTTGCCGTCTTCGGCGTCGCCCTCGCAGGCATGTTTGCCCTCTGCACCCTGCTTGAAAGGAAGCTCGAGAGTCGCGCTCGCCCTGCTGTTCCCACTAATGCAGGTCCTCAGGTGGCTGCACCAGCCGCACGCTCATGGCTGCATGTCGGCATCGCGCTGCTCATTATGGGGGGCGGACTCGGCGTCTGCGCGCTGACGGACGGCAGCTACCAGGTCGGCCAGCCAGGGATTTCTCTCGAAATGCCCAGCCTCATCGGCCCCTTCGTCAGTACCGAGCAGCCGATGACCTCCAGGGAAAAGAACATCCTTCCCGAGGATGTGCGCATCGAGCGCCGCTTTTACACGAAGTCCGACCGCGCCATCCTGGCCACGATGGTGCTCAGTGGTGGCGAAAAACGCTCCCTCCACTCTCCCGACTCATGCCTTCCCGCGCAGGGCTGGAAGGTCAGCAGCCAGTCGCTCATCACCCTGCCGCTGGCAGAGCAGGAGATCACAGTGACCCTGATGAACATGTATCAGGACATCCAGGACAAGGAGGGCCACCGCGCACGCCTCCGCGCCCTGAACATCTTCTGGTATCTCGGCTCCGACGGCACCACCTGCGCGGGATACCATGAGCATGTGCGCAAGACCTACAGCGACGCCTTTTTCAAGAACCTCAACCATCGCTGGACCCTGCTCACCTTCTTTGTCCCGCTTGCTGACAGCACCACCGGCATCGATGACCCCTACGCAGAGCTCACCGCCCTGAAGGACACCGAGGCCTTCATCCAGATGCTTGTGCCGAAGCTGCTGACGAAGCTGTAAACCCGCTCACTTCATCGCCGCATACACGCGGTGGACATCCGCGTTGCCATCGAGGTTTTGCAGGAAGTTCGTCACCTCCTCGCGCTGCTCCTCGCTGAGTTCCGGGTAGTCCTTCGGCTGGTAGTGCATCTCCGAGGTCGTCACATTCCATCCGGCGGCCTTGAGCGCCTTTGTCACCACATCCAGGCTCGTCGTCTGACAGAAGAAACGCGCGCCAATGTGCCCTGCGGCATCCTCTTCATCCAGCTCCAGCGGCTCCACATTGTCCGCCTCCGCCTCCAGCGCCGCCACCTCAATGTCCAGCGTCTTGTCCTTGTGCTGGCCCTCGATCAGGCCGCAGTGCTCAAACATCCACGCCACGGAGCCCGGCGTGCCCATGCTGCCGTTCTTGAAAAGCATCCGCACTTCCGAGGACGTGCGGTTGTTGTTGTCCGTCAGGCACTCCACCATCACCGGCACCCGGTGCGGGGCAAAGCCCTCAAACATCACCGTCTGGTAGTTCACCGGATCACCGCCCACGCCGCTGCCCTTGGCGATGGCGCGCTCGATGGAATCACGAGTCACACTTTGCTTCCGTGCTGCCACCAGGGCGGCATAGAGGCGGGCATTCAGATCAGGGTCCGGGCCGCCCAGGCGTGCAGCCACCTGGATTTCACGCGTCAGCTTGCCGACGAGTTTGCCCTTCTGATCCGCGGCGAGTTCCCGCCATTTTTGTTTCCATTGTGCGCCCATGAGTGATGTAAAAGTGGCCATCAAGAGAGGACATGCCCCGAGGGAAAGCAAGACAGGAGTGATCGCCGTTCGTAGTTCAGTCAGGTTGCAGGTTCAGATCAGATGATGAGAAAAGGCGCGATTCCTGGGGCGTGCAGCTGGATTCGGTGCTAGGAGGAAGTCCACATATGCCCCCACCCATCAATTACAACTTCGAGAAACGGAAGCGCGAGAACGCCAAGAAAGCAGCCAAGGAAGCTAAAAAGCTCCGCAAAGAGGCCGCCAAGGCGAACCCGCAAGTGACAGAAGACTCAGAATCCGCCGAACAACCGGCTGAATCCGCAGAAACTGACACTCAGGCTTAATCCATGCAGGGCGGCAGAGGTGTCGCAGCATCAAATGCGCTCCCACGGAGTGCAATTTTTACACGGCCGCGGCATCCCGATCACACGGAATGCTCTTGTCTAGACAAGGTGTCGTGTGATGAAAGTGGGGCGATGGTAGCGTTCCTTGGCACCTCATGAAACCTTGCCGCCTTCTTC
>JBILPY010000782.1:0-4194 GCA_044373575.1 Prosthecobacter sp.
GCCAGCCTGGCTTTGATCACCTGGATGCCGCAGGCTCCTGCCGCCACGACGGCCATCCGCGATCTGGACAAAGACGGAATCGCCAACAGCAGCGATCCGGATGTGGACAACGACGGAACGCTGAACGGCGATGACCTGAACGTGGACGGAGGCACGGCGCAGTCCGGCCCGCTCGCTGGCAAGTATATCGGCGACCGTCTGAACAACGACAGCACCTCCGAAAAGGACATCGACGATGACGGTCTGGCCGATGACGCGCTGGCTGAGAGCGACATCGACGGCGACGGTAAGAATGATGACGCACCGGAAGAAGAAGACATCGATGGCGATGGCAAGCCGGATGACTCTCTGACTGAAGACGACATCGACGGTGACGGCAAAAAGGACGACTCCACCGCCGAACTCGACATCGACGGCGATGGCAAAAAGGACGATGCCGTGGATGAACTGGACATCGATGGCGATGGCAGCTCCGACGATGACAGCGCTGAGGGCGACATCGACGGCGACGGCAAGAGCGATGACTCCGCGACCGAGTTGGACATCGATGGCGATGGCAAAAACGATGACGCGAGCACGGAGACAGACATCGATGGTGATGGCCTGACGGATGACAGCCCCTCCGAAGACGACATCGACGGCGATGACAAAGGCGATGACTCCATCGACGAGTCCGACATCGATGGCGACGGCAAAAGTGACGACGATGCCAAGGAACTGGACATCGACGGTGACGGCAAGGCGGACGACAACGCAGCCGAGCTGGACATCGACGGTGATGGCCTGACGGATGACAACCCTTCCGAAGACGACATCGATGGCGACGGCAAGAGCGACGACGATGCGAGCGAAGGCGACATCGACGGCGATGGCCGGGTGGATGACAATCCATCCGAATCCGATATCGACGGTGATGGCCGTGCGGACGATCATCCCTCCGAGTCAGACATCGACGGTGACGGAGAAGATGATGACTCCATCGACGAATCCGACATCGACGGTGATGGTAAGAATGACGACGCGCTCGATGAATCCGACATTGATGGCGACAACAAACTCGATGACTCCGCCTCCGAGACGGACATCGACGGCGATGGCAAAAAGGACGACAGCCCCGACGAGGACGACATCGACGGCGACGGCAAGAGCGACGACGACCTGGACGAAGATGACGTCGATGGCGACGGCAAAGACGATGATCTCGACGACGACAAAGACGGCGATGGCCGCAAAGGCGGCTCCGACGACGATGACGACGGCGATGGCAAACTGGACGACGATGATGACGACGGCGGCCTAGTTTTGATCACTCCCATTCAGATCGACGACGGTATCGCCCCTGCGAGCCTGAGTGGCACTCTTCGCGTGAGCAAAAATACCACCGAAGGGCCTGATGTGATCACCTTTTCCAGCATGACGAACGGCATCCTGGATGAAGCGGACCAGGAGGAAAACACCTCTTTCGCCTTCACCTACACCCCGAGCGGCAGCAGCGCGGTTTTGGTCCTCACCTTCAAGGCGGGCAAGTATGACCGATACACGCTGGATTTCCTGACGGGTCGTTTTACCCGGCAGGAATATGACAAGAATGCCCTGAAGGACACGGACTTCGGCAGCTTTGACCTTCCTGCTCCGGTGGGGCCTTGAATCGTTCTGACTCACGAGTGAAGCTGCGCTCATGCCTCTTCCGCTGAACCGCATTTCACTCATCGCATCGGCGCTGCTGGCTCTGGCCGGCGGCGCCGTTTGGCTTTGGCCGGGGGCTGCGCCTGACATCGCCGGACAGGCCTCGGGGGAACGACGCAGGCTGCTTTCAAAAACAGACGGTGTCGAGTCCTCCGCGGCAGCGGCTGGCGGAGCAGCTGCGAGGAGTGCCTCGAATGCCGGGAGCACACAGCTCGCGAACGTGCTGGCTGGTTTTGATGCGCAGAAGCGGCGGAAGTGGCTGCAAGACATAGGCGCGGAGTGGGGGCGGACGCAGCCGGAGGCAGGCTGGGCCTTACTTTCCCAGATCACGGGTCTGGCAGATCGGGAGGCCTTTGCGGCAGCGCTGATGGCGGAATGGGCGCGCTCCCAACCTCAGCGGGCGCTGAGTGCCTGCGCTGGACTGACGGCAGGCGAATTGCGGGCGATGGCCTATGCGGCGGCGATCGGGAGCTGGGCGGAGAGCCAGCCGCAGGAAGCGGCGGACTGGTCGGCGCGACATCTGACCGGAAGCGCGCGACGTTCGGCCATCACGGTGGCGGCGCAGTCCTGGGCGCGGGAAAATCCACAGGATGCCGCCGCGTGGGCGCTGAAAAAAGCCACGCAGCCAGCGGGGCTGATCGCCATTCAGGAAGTGATGACCTTCTGGGCGAACAGCGATCCCCAAGCCGGTGCCGCCTGGGCCGCCGGACAGCCAGCGGGGGCATTTCGCGATGCTGCGCTGGAGTCGGTGATCCGCGAATGGGCGGATCAATTTCCCGCCCAGGCCGCCGAATGGGTGAAAGCACAGCCGGAGCAGTCGAGCCTCTCTCCCCAGGTGGCAGGGCTCTGGGCGCAGTCAGATCCGCAGGCGGCAGCGGCATGGAGCCGTGATTTAAAAGATCCCGAACTGCGGCAAAGCATCACCGATCTGATCACGACCACCTGGGCGGCTGCTGATCCCGCCGCAGCGCTGACCTGGACCCAAAGCACACTGTCAGCGGAGGAGCGCAGTCAGGCGGAAGAGGGCATTTTGCAAAGCTGGGCCTCTGATGATCCTGAAGCCGCCGTGGCCTGGGTGCAGGAGCGTCCAGAAGGTGCGGCGCGCGATGCTGCGGCCGAGGCGGCCCTTGCTTCCTGGTCCACTTCCGCGCCTGAAGCTCTCGCCACATGGCTGAATGAGCAGAAAAATAATTCTTTAAAAGACATCGGATTGAGCAAACTCGCGGAAAGTTGGGCTGCTTCTCAGCCTGCGAATGCGCTGCAAGCTGCCCTTTCGATTCGTAATGCAGAGCGTGCTCAGAGCGTGGTCACGCAGGTGTTTGGAGAGTGGCAATCGCATGATCCTCAAGCTGCTGCGGCGTGGCTGTCAGCAAGGCCGGCACTGAAGCCGCTCCTGCTCTCCGAGCCTTGAACCATCAAGGCTTGACGGAACAGAGAGTCTTTCATTACCAATTGGTAAGGTGATGTTTGAGGCGGGACTTGATAGCATTTTTCTAATTCAAGAAATTCACCGCACTCAACCACCCATGCCTCCGCGCTACATTGTTTTCTCCGTCGTCATCCTGACCGCAGCCTGCGGCGCTTCGAAGCGTCTCGTGGGTCTCCGTCAGAGTGAAGACACGAAGAACAGCGCCGCCAAGCCTGCCGTGAGTGCTGATACCATTTCTGGAAGTTCCATCGCTCCGGGGGGGGCTGGTGGACGCCAGTCGTAACTCTCGGCGGTGTCCGGTGCCAACCTGGCCAGGCACCGCCGAGATTACATTCTGATTCAGGCCCAGCGCGAAGCTGGGCGGCGTGGAAACTCAACCAAACTCTTATTTGCCGAGCTGTGCCCAGAAGGCTGCCGGAGGCATGAGATCCTTGCTTTCTTCGTCGAACTTTGTGCCGATCTCCTGCACGGGCAGGCTGCGGGCCACGTCGAGACCTGTTTTGATGTTCACCGGGCTGAAAACGAGGCGCGTGAGGGACATGCCTTTCAGTGGGGTGAGGTCGGTGACGGAGGTTTCGCCGATGTGGAGTCGCTGAAGTGCGCTGCCGCTGAGGGGGGAGAGGTCGGTGACGCGGGTTTTATGCAGGGTGAGGCTGACAAGCGGCACGCCTTTGAGCGGGACGATGCTCTCGACGGGCGTGCCCGTGAGCCAGAGCATCTGGATGGGGGATTTGGAGAGCGGGGCGAGATCGCTGACTTTCGTGTCCACGATGTTCACCTCCACAAGCGGGGCCCCGGCAAGGGCGCTGAGATCGCTGACGGGAGTGCGGCTGAGGTAGATTTTTTCCAGCGGCATGCCGCGCAACGGGGAGAGATCGGTGACAGGGCTGTCTTCGAGGTAAAGCTCGACCAGCTTCATGTTTTTCAGCGGACGAATATCGACGATCGGAGTGCCACTAAGGTCCAAAGCGAGCGGGCTGAGCCGCGTCAGGAAGTCGAGATTGCGGATCTTGGCCCCACGCAGGCTGAGGGCGATGGGCTGGCCCTCCTGCATGTTGAATTCACCACTGCCGTCATAC
>JBILPY010000440.1:0-4180 GCA_044373575.1 Prosthecobacter sp.
GTTCGAAGCCGCGCGGCGTCATGATCGCCGTGCATGGGCTTAGCGGTGCGGCGTCCGACTTCTGGTTCATCGGCGACACGCTACCAAAGCAGGGCTACGCCGTTTATGCCTATGATCTCCGTGGCCAGGGGCATGATCCCGTCATCTCCCAGCGGGGCGACATCACCTCCGCGAATCAATGGCTGCGCGATTTGGAAACCTTCCATGGGCTCGTGCGTCGCGAACATCCCAAGACTCCCGTCTTCTGGTATGGCGAAAGTCTCGGTAGCCTCATCTGCCTGCACACCGCCGCGAACCGCCTGCCTGATCGCCGTGATCCAGACGGCATCGTGCTCGCCTCACCCGTGGCCGGACTGCGCATGACGGTCTCCAATTTTCGTCGCTGGCTTCTGGAGACGGCGGCCAGACTGACCCCGAGGACACGTTTTTCCATCGGCGATCTGGCGGGAGTCGATGAATCCAAACTTCAAGTCACCAGCACCACCACTCACGGCGGGCAGATGCAGCAGACCGAGCACCATGTCAGCGCCTTCACGGTGCGGTTGTTATCTGAAGTGGGTGGTCTGCTCGATGAAAACTCTGAAGCCGCCAGGCATCTGCGAATGCCCGTCCTCTTCCTCGCCTCGCCCAACGACATCCTCAGTTCTCCGGATCAGGTGCAGACCCTATTCAGCCAGGTGCGCTCGCCGAAAAAGCGCCTCCTTTGGTACACGCGCAGCTACCACCTTCTCCTGCATGACGTACAGCGCAGCGAGGTCAGCCAGGACCTGCTCCGCTGGCTCGGACGTGTGCGGTAGGGCAACGAGAACCAAGTCATGGCGCTTCCCCGTCTGGTCATGGATTTTCCCGCTGATCCCGGTGCTTGAGCAAGAAAGTTCCTCACTGCGCGTAACCGGGGAAAGAATAATCGCGGCTTGCGTTAGGCGTGCGATTTTGTGTAACCTCTCATTCTCACCCCTCCACCACTATGTTTCGCATCCCCGGCTCCCTCGGCAAAGACCTGTGTGACAAAGACCTCGGCATGACCCGGCGCGACATCCTGCGTGTAGGCGGTGCCTCCATGATGGGCCTCACGCTGAATGGCATGTTCCGCGCGCAAGCCGCCTCCGCAAACTCCGCTGCCGCTGGCCGTGCAGGCTGGGGCAAGGCCAAGCACGTCCTCATGATCTATCTCCAGGGCGGCCCGAGCCATCTCGATCTCTGGGACCCAAAAGAGAACGTGCCGGACAAAGTGCGCTCCGCTTTCAAAACGATCCCAACCAAGGTTCCTGGCCATCATTTTACCGAGATCCTCCCGCAGCTCGCGAAGGTGAACGACAAGTTCACGATGATCAATTCGATGAGCTACACGCCGAATGGACTCTTTAACCACACGGCGGCCATTTATCAGATCATGACCGGCTACACGACGGACAAGGTCAGTCCGTCTGGCCAGCTCGAGCCACCGAGCCCGAAAGACTTCCCGAACTTCGGCAGCAACATCATCCGCCTGAAGCCGATGGATGAGCCCATGCTTCCGTTCGTGATGCTCCCGCGTCCGCTTCAGGAATCCAACGTCGTCGGCAAAGGCGGCACCGCCGGCTTCCTCGGCAAGGCCTACGATCCCTACACTCTCTATCCCGATGGCGATGACCTCGACATGGGCAAGATGGACCGCATTAAGATCGAAGACCTCCAGCTCCGCCCCGACCTCTTCAGCGTCCGCCTCCAGCGCCGCGCGAGGCTGCGTGATGCCATCAACGACCAGATGCCCACCATCGAAGCCGCCGTGAAGGACATGAGCCTCGACAGCTACTACGATCAGGCTTTGAACCTCATCGCCAGCGGACGTGCACGCGATGCCTTCGCGCTCGACCGCGAGTCCCCAAAACTCCGCGACCGCTATGGCCGCAACACCTTTGGTCAAAGCTGCATGTTGGCTCGTCGCCTCATCGAAGCTGGCACCCGCGTGGTCGAACTCATCTGGCCCAAGGTCGCCAACTCGGACAATCACAGCTGGGATCATCACGTCGGCCTCACTCAGCGTATGAAGAACCAGAGCGGCCCCATGCTTGACCAGGGCCTCAGCGCCCTTTTTGAAGATCTTGACGCCTCCGGTCTGCTGGATGAAACGCTCGTCGTCGCTCTCGGAGAGTTCGGTCGTAGCCCTGAAAAAGGTGTGTCCACCTCCGGCAATGGCAACAGCGCCGATGGTCGCGACCACTGGCCATACTGCTACACCGCCGTCATCGGTGGTGCGGGCATCAAGCGCGGCTACATCCACGGCAAGTCCGACAAGACCGGTTCCGCACCCGCCGAGGACGCCGTCCATCCGATGGAACTTCTCGCCACGATCTACCACGCCGTCGGCATCGACCCTGAGACCATCGTGTACAATCACCTCAACCAGCCACGCGAGCTGGTGAAGGCCAAGCCAGTGACGAAGCTCTTCGCCTGATCGTTTATCGATTCGCCCGGCATGATCACTCGATCGTGCCGGGCTTTTTTTTCTCTCCAGGGTAGGACGGATTCGCCTTCACTACCTTCGCCGGCACACCCGCCACGACCATGCCGGGCTCCGTGACCGAGCGGTTCACCACGGCATTTGCGCCAATGTGCGTCCAGTCGGCGATGGTCACCGCGCCGAAGATCTTAGCCCCCGGCTCGATCAGCACATGATCTCCGATCACCGGCACAGCCTCCTCGGTGAGGCCGATCCCGATCACCACGCCGATATTCATCCGCGCGTGACTGCCGATGCGGGCGTTTTGATGAATCAAAATATCCCCTTCATGGATGAGCATCAGCCCGGGGCCTATGGCGTTCAGGGGGATGTTAAAACCCAGCAGCAGGCGGGCGCGCTTCATCTGCAATTTTAGCCACATTCGCATGGGCCACCAAAGCGGACCTGGGCGGCAGTTCATGTAAAACTCCTGCTTCCGCAACAGCCGCTGAAAATACCAGATCGGGTCCTGGATCAGCAGCAGCGGCTGCATCCCCGCACGACCTAGGGCGAGGCGGTCAGCCTCCAGGTAAGCCAGGTAATCAGAGCGGGAACGAATCATGCAAAGTCGGGTACC
The DNA here is from genome assembly GCA_044373575.1 of Prosthecobacter sp. Classification (GTDB taxonomy): domain Bacteria; phylum Verrucomicrobiota; class Verrucomicrobiia; order Verrucomicrobiales; family Verrucomicrobiaceae; genus Prosthecobacter. Next base: position 3,060 of record JBILPY010000440.1, read on the forward strand.
ATCACGGCCTGACGGAAAGCCGTCAACCTTGAGACCACTTTCAATACATCAGCACAGCATCACGCCGCGTGGCAAAAGTCGCCGCTTCCGCCGCCCAGAATTCCGCGATGTTTCGCCAGTCCTTGCCGATTCGGATTTGCTCCAGCAGCTTCGTGTGATTCAGCAGGGTGTTCACTTTGGTGAGGGCGAACTCCTTAGGATGCAGCTTTTGCAAAGTCACCGCGATGCCGACTCCCACCGCCACGGGCTTCAGCACGTCACGATCTGCGATGATGAGCCGCACGCCGCCGCAGGACTCGTCTTTGAAGACGCTGGCCGTGGGCTTGAAGCGCACAGGCACGAAACGCAGGCCGGGCAGGCCCAGCTTGTTCAGTTCATGCGCGAGGCGTAGGTCATCGACATACGGCGCGCCGAGCACTTGGAAAGGTGTGTCGGTGCCGCGTCCGACACTGATGCTGAACTCCAGCAAGCCCACGCCGGGATAAAGCAGCGCGGCTTCCAGCGAGCGCATGTTCGGCGATGGACTCTGCCAGGGCAGGCCGGTCTCATCGAAGGTTAGCTCACGTCGCCAGCCTTCGACACGGATCACCTGCAAGTCGGCTCCAATCTTCCGTTCCACATTCATCATCTGCGCAAGCTCACCCACCGTCATGCCATGACGGATTGGGATCGCGTGTGTGGCCGTGAATTTTTCCTCATCCACCACCGCAGGCCCTTCCACCTCGATGCCGCCGATGGGATTCACGCGATCCAGCACGATGATTTTTTTCCCCGCCTTTGCCGCAGCTTCCAGGCTCAGACGCAGAGTCGAAATATAGGTGTAGAAGCGGCAGCCGATGTCCTGGATGTCGAAAACCAGGGCGTCGAGTTCCGCGAGTTGCTCAGCTTTGGGCGCGCGATTTTCACCGTAGAGGCTGAACACGGGCAGGCCGGTCTTTGTGTCCTTCGAGTCAGTGATCTTCTCCTGATCCAGTTCACCGCGAATCCCATGCTCCGGGCTGAAAAGGGCGCGCAGCTTCACGTCCTTCGCCTCATGCAGCAGGTCGATCGTGCTCTCGCGTCGGGCATTGATGCCCGTGTGATTCGTGATGAGCCCGACGCGCAGACCTTTCAGCGCGGAG
>JBILPY010000441.1:0-4178 GCA_044373575.1 Prosthecobacter sp.
GATCCAGGCTTACGAAGTGCGGATGGAGAGCCGCTTTGCCGCAGCGCTCGGTCTTCTCTGGTGGAGCAGTCCGGAGGAACTTGACGAGAACCTGATCAACCGCCGCAACGATCTGCCGCTCTGGTGCTCCGTGTATGAGAGCATGGCGGCGGCCCTGCCCAGCTTCCGTGAGCTGCTGACCACCTTCTTCGCCTTCCAGACTCTCGGTGCAAAGTTTGCCAACCTGAATGACAACAGCACGTTCTTCTACGCGCTCCAGTCAGTGGTTCCTAAGATGAGTAACCTCGTCCGCCAGATCCTCGCCACCATGGATGGGGCGCAGTATCCTTTCACCCCCACTCGACGTCCCATTCCGCTCAACGATCATTTGCTTCAGGGCAAACTACCCGAGACCAAAAACGTCTCCATGAACCCCGGTGAAACGGTGGACACCCGCGCGCTTTGCGCAGAGATGGCCGCCACTTCCGCCGAGGTCATCGCGCCGTTCGTCGATCGCTTCCTCCAGCTCTACCACAAGTCCTATGCCTGGCTGGCTGAGTCTGCTGAACGCACAGAAAACCGTTTTCTCAGCCCGCTGAGTCTCGGGGCCGACATCGAGCTGCTGATGCCCGAGGAATTCGCCAAGATGCGCGAGACCCAGCCTTTGCGAACGCCCACACCTCCGCGCAGAGAGTAGAAGTGGGTCAGGTTTGAAAAATAGGGTCCAGGAATGTTACCCGACCTGGAGCCGAACCGTTCATTGGCTGTAAGAAGCCGTTGGATCAACAGACGGTCCAAAGGTCAAGGATGCCTGAAGTCTTCGTGGGTCCGTTCAATTCGAATAACATAAGTGACGTTACATTATTCAAACAAAGCAACTGTTCTATCACGTGTATAACGTTACATAATTCTCATGTCACCCTCTCTAAAAAACACCCTCATCGGACTCGTGGTGCTCTCCGTTCTGTTCTTCATCATTGAGCGCGTCATCGGGAGGGTGCGCGGGCCGCTAATCCGGCGCGGTTGGTGGACGGACGTAGCGTACTTCTTTTTTACCCCATTTGTAACGCGGGTGTTTACGAAGTCCGTCTTCATCCTGCCGGCCCTGCTGCTCGTCTGGTGTGGAGTGGCGAGTGTGGCCGATTTCCAAACCAAGGCCTATACGGGCTTCGGCCCTATTTCACGCCAGTCCATCTGGCTCCAGGCGGTGGAGATCTATCTCCTGGCGGATTTTTTTGGCTACTGGAGCCACCGCCTGTTTCACCGGGGCAAGTGGTGGCCCTTCCATGCCGTGCATCACAGTTCCGAAGATCTGGACTGGCTGAGCAGCATCCGCGTGCATCCGGTGAATGACATGGTGAACAAATTCGTGCAGGCCATGCCGCTGCTGTTGGCGGGCTTCAATCCTTGGGTGACGCTGAGCGCCGCGCCCTTCTTCACGCTGTATGCCATTTTCATCCATGCCCGGCTGAACTGGGACTTCGGCCCGTTGCGGGTGGTGATCGCCACGCCGGTGTTCCATCGCTGGCATCACAGCCGCCAACCGGAGGCGATGGACAAGAACTTCGCCGGTCTGTTTCCAATCTGGGACATTCTCTTCGGCACCTATTACATGCCGAGAGGCAGGGTGCCGGAGGACTTCGGCGTGGCGGGCGGCTTCCCCCAGGACATGCCCCGCCAGCTCTGGGGGCCGGTGCGCAATCTGTGGCGCTGAATGTGGGCGTCGGCGTTTAAAGCCCGGAAGGATGGCGATTGATGAAGCCATTCGGGCTGCGTGGCTGCGGACGCCAGGCAGGGCCGGGTGAGGACTTCTTGTCCGTGGTGTCATAGCGGAGACCGCAGACAGACATGAAAACATGGTTCCCAGGTTTGACGAATAAGCTCAGGAAGCGGCCAGGGCCGAGGAGGCCGTAACTGGCAAAGCCCGAGGACGTCAGCGGGCGATCAAGCAGACCTGCACGGAAGAGAACATGGGAGATGGAGCCCGAGCAGTCAAAAGCTTCATCAAAGAGCACCTGGTGGCCGCCACCACGGACGTAAGGCTTGCCTTGGATCTCATTGCAGAACCGGACCACGGCATGAATCAATGGCGGGTGCTCCGGCCTCGCCTGAGCATTGACGCCATCAAAAAATAGCGGCAAGATCCGAGGTTGCTGGTAATAATAGACGAGGCCGCCGCCAGTGATGCTGAGGGCACTGGCAGAAAGAGACTTCAGCATTTTTCTGCGATCAGGGAGGGTGGGGCTCACATTCAGCCCTGGAAATCCAGAGATGAAACGAGAGGGGGATAGGGGGCTTTGATCTTTCATTTTCTAAGCGGCCCATCAAGCTCTGAGATGTGTGTCAATTGTCCAGGCAGCCAGTATCGGACATAGGTCCTACGTTGTCGGCTTAAGTCATGCCACGGATGTTCATGAACGGTGCTTTGCATCGAGTCTTGATTCGCATCGAAGCAGCCTTCGTCCTTGCCGCTGGGGAGGTTCCGTGGCAGAAACGAAGCCTGACCGCCCCCGCATGAAATACGCCGACCTGCATCGCATCTACCACCAGCCGTTCTTTGACCTTCTGAAGCAGGCGCGCGCCGTTCATGAGGAACATTGGACGAACAATGAAGTGCAGCTTTGCACATTGCTCAGCATTAAGACCGGCGGATGCAGCGAAGACTGCGGCTACTGCGCGCAGAGTGCCCGTTACACGACCGGTGTGCAGGCGGAAAAACTGATGCCACGCGAACAGGTGATCGAGCGAGCGCTGGCGGCCCGGGCGAATGGATCGACCCGTTTCTGCATGGGCGCAGCCTGGAAAGGGGTGCGTCTTGGCACCCAGAAGTTTGACCAGGTTCTCGACATCGTGCGCGATGTATCGAAGCTCGGCATGGAAGTCTGCGTGACGCTCGGCGAACTCGGCTCCGAGGAAGCCCGCCTGCTGAAAGAAGCGGGCGTGACTGCCTACAATCACAATGTCGATACCTCTCCGGAGCACTACCCGAACATCGTCAGCACTCACACCTTTGAAGACCGCCTCCGCACCATCCGCCACGCGCAGGATGCGGGCATGTCCGTCTGCTGCGGCGGGATTCTTGGTCTCGGCGAAACGATTGATGACCGCCTGAAAATGCTTGAGGTGATCTCGAACTTCAATCCGCATCCCGAAAGTGTGCCGATCAATGCGCTCATGCCCATCCAGGGCACGCCTCTGGGAGAAAACGAGGTCGTGGATTCCTTTGCCTTCATCCGCATGATCGCCGTGGCGCGCATCGCCATCCCTCGCGCCAAAGTCCGCCTGAGTGCTGGCCGCACGAATCTGAGTCGCGAAGCCCAGGCGCTGGCCTTCTTTGCCGGAGCGAACTCCATTTTCTACGGTGACAAGCTGCTCACCGCCGCCAATCCGCGTGCCAATGAAGATATGCGCCTCCTCCGTGACCTCGGCCTCACTGCCCAGGCTCCGAATCCTTCGATGGAAGCTCCTGATGCTGATCAGATCCGCCAACTTTCACCTGCCATCGAAGAAGAAGGTTCCTCCTGCGCCCTCGCGGGCTGTGGTGCGGGTTGTGGAGACTGAACTATTTTCCCAGCGACCCCAAGAAAGGCAATCATCGCCCGTCCCGCTCAAGGACGTATCCCATTTCCGCCATGTCTGACACCCCCGCCGTACCAGGATCTCCTGAAGCTCCGATTCCACCGCCCCAGCCCGGCATGGCCACGCAGCCAATGGGTTACCCTCAGGGCTATCCGATGCAGCCTGGGATGATGCCGCCGCAGGGCTACCCACAACCGATGGGCTACCCGCCAGGCTATCCGATGCAGCCTGGGATGATGCCGCCTCAGGGCTACCCACAACCGATGGGATACCCACCCGGCTATCCCCAGCCGATGGGCTATCCTCAAGGCTATCCGCAGCCCGGCTATCCTCAGCAAGGTTACCCGCAGGGCTATCCCATGCCCATGCAGCCCGGCATGATGCCACCGCCTCAAGGCATGCCGATGCCAGCACCCTCTTCCGCCCCGGCCCCAGTTGCTGTTCCTGCAACGATTCCAGCTCCACCAGTGGCTTCTGTTGCCGTCGCTGCGCCAGCACCAGCACCAGCACCAGCACCAGCCCTCAGTGCCGAGCCTGAGCCTGTGGTCCAAGCTATCGTTGAAGCCGAGCACCATGAAGAAGGTCACGTCTTTCATCCTCCCGGCTTCGTGCCCACGGAG
>JBILPY010000442.1:0-4172 GCA_044373575.1 Prosthecobacter sp.
AGCGGAGGATAAGCTTGATGCCCTTCTCCGCCATCTCGCGCACCTTTTTGTCCGTGGCTTCATCGGGTGACATGCCGAGCATCTCCGTGAGCATGAGTGTCATGATGCCGTGACCGTACATCCGGCTACGGTCGCTGCGGCCCAGGTAGCCGTTTTCATCCGGCTCAACATGATCGACGATGAACTTGAGCGCCTTTTGGGCTGCGATGCTTTCAGGCGTTGATGCTCCGGGCAGGTGGCCGACGGAGGCCAAGCCCATGAGGGCCAGTGAAGTCATCGCTGCCGCATGGCTGGGGATGTCTCCAGGACGTGGCTGTTGGTTTGATTTCTGTTCCGAGAAATGCCCGGCGGGCTGCTGCTGCTTTAAAAGCCAGGCCACAGCCTTGGTCACGCTGGCTTTTACCTGCGGAGAAATGATCTCAGGTGCCGGACTGGCGGCGTGAGAAAACGTGGAGGTGATGAGAAGCAGTGACAGCAGGCGGCGGATCATGAGCGGGATAGCAAACGCAGTTACTTCAGTGCCTTGATCAAGACCTTCGAGTTCCGACCACTCTTGTCGTATTTTTCACGACGTGGTGCTGGCAGGGCGTCGGGCTCTGTCACCTGGAAGCCCATCTTCTCTTCAAAAAAGCGGAAGGCCTGCGTGCTCAGCGCCACGAGTTCGTTGCAGCCACGCTGCTTCGCCACATCCTCGGCGTAGGCCACGAGCCGCTGTCCGTGTCCCCGGTTCTTGTGACTGCGCCGGACGAAAAGGCAGGCCAGTTCGGCTACCTTCCTGCTTTCTTCATCATAGGAATGCACGGCGACGCAACCGATGGGATTCCCGTCAGTTTCGAGTACGAAGAAGTCTTTGATGCGTCCCTGGATCTGCTCGCGCGTCCTCGGGACCAGTGCTGCGTCATCCATCGACTGCTGCATCATGGAGAGCAGAGCAGGAATGTCGGAGGAGTGCGCCTTGCGGATCTGCTGGTAGTCATCGGCGTGGATCATCGTGCCCACGCCTTCATTGCTGAACAGCTCGGCCAGAAGCGCCTCGTCCTGCGTGCCATCCACGATATGGACGCGCTGCACACCTTCCTGACAGGCGATGGCCGCATGGCGCAGTTTGGAGAGCAGGTTCACATCGTGACGCGGGTCCTTGTTGCGGAAAAGCTCCCGCGCATCGGCGATGGAAAGCTGCGCGAGGCGGCTGCCGTCGGGGTTCGTGACCCCCGCTTCCGAGATGAAAATGATCTTCGCTGCCCCAAGCGCCAGCGCCACCTCGGTGGCCACGGCGTCGGAGTTCAGACGCAGGGTCGTCCCACGACTATCGTAGCCCAAAGGGGGCAAAATGGGGATGATGTCCGCCTTCAGCAGCACGCGCAGGGATTCCGAATCCACGCGCTCAATGCGTCCGGTGAATTCCTGGTCGATGCCATTGATGACACCTGCCGGATGGACGGCCAGCGCATTGCACACTGCCACGGGCATTTCCAGCGCGGTGAGGTCGCCCATCAGCGCGCTCGTCTGGCGGGAGATGGCATCCACGGCTACCTCGAGTGTCGCCGCATCGGTCCGGCCCATGCCATCGTCGCTGCTCAGAGTGACGCCCCGCAGTCCGGCCAGATAGCGGAGCTGAGCTCGTGCACCAAAGACGAGCACGACTTCGATGTTCAGGGATTGCAGCACTGCCACATCCTGAAGCAGGCTGGCAAACCCGGCCTGATGCATCAAAGCGCCATCAATCGCGATCACGAACACGCGCTGCCGGAACTGCGGCACATAGCGTAAAATGCCCCGCAAATCTTCGAAGCGGGCGGTGGGTTTGGTGATGGGTTCGCTTTCTGGCACCGGTCAGTTTCGTTCAAACGGTCCCATGCGCAAGAGCGCAGAGGATTTGCTCATACATCGCAGACCATCGCCGCGTGGCGAAGGGCCAGGATGGTGTCTGGCCAGGTCGGGATGAACTCATGCGCCACGAAGTCGTGGTAGCCGATCTCTAACGCCGTTTTCATCACGGCGGGGTAGTTGATCTCCTGGTTTTCGTCCAGCTCACAGCGGCCGGGGTTTCCAGCGGTGTGGAGATGGCCGATGTAGTCCTTGTGCTGGCGCAGGCGGCGCATGACGTCGCCGTTCATGATGCTGACATGGTAGATGTCGAAGAGCAGCTTGAAGTTCGGGCTGCCGATCTGCTTGATCAGGTCCACGCAGAAGTCCACGTCATCGCCAAAGTAGCCGGGGTGGCCCTTCATCGGGTGGGAGCTGTCGCGTGAGTTCAGATGCTCCAGCACGAGTGTGATGCCCTTCTTTTCGGCATGGGGTAAAACGACCTTCCAGGTGTCGAGGCAGTCTTTGATCGCCTGCTCGCGGTCCATGCCATCGAACTTCATCCCCGTGAAGGTGATCACCTTTTTCGCGCCTACATCGGCAGCGACGTCGATGCCTTCGGTGAGCTTGGTGATGACTTCGTCGCGGAACTTGGGATTGCACGGGCCATTGCTGAAGCCGTGACCGCCGACCAGGGAGATCTCCAGCCCGAGCTTCTTCACGTCGGGGTAATACTTCCGATCAATGCCTTCGATGCCCACGAGCCCGATGTCCTTGGCGTGCTTTGCCAGCTCCAGCGTATCCATCGGCTTCCAGCACCAGCCCATGAGCGTGTGCTTGATGCCTTTGTTTTTGATCTTGTAAGCCGGGTCCGCCGCTTCTTTAGCGATGCTGATCGCCGCAGCGCGGGAGGCTTGCGGAAGGAAAGCCGCGCCCAGGGTGGCAGCAGCAGTGGTTTGGAAAAGGGAACGACGTTTCATGGTGGGAAAAGGAACGCCGGGCTCCTCACCGTCTTGCGGATGAGATAGCCCGGCGTGGGAGTGTTACTTGATTGGATCAGGCTTTGCCGACGGCAGCGACGATCTTTTCAGCAGCGTCGGTCAGACCTTCAGCGTTGGTGATGGCGAGTCCGCTGGCGGCCAGAGTGGCCTTGCCAGCTTCGACGTTGTTGCCTTCCAGACGGACGACGAGCGGGATGTTCAGGGACACTTCCTGCGCAGCGGCGATGATGCCGTTGGCGATGATATCGCAGTCCATGATGCCGCCAAAGATGTTCACCAGGATGCCCTTCACGTTTGGATCACCGAGGATGATTTTGAAGGCTGCTGTGACCTGCTCCTTCGTGGCGCCACCGCCGACGTCGAGGAAGTTCGCAGGCTCGCCGCCGTGCAGCTTGATGATGTCCATCGTGCTCATGGCGAGACCCGCGCCGTTCACGAGGCAGGCGATGTTGCCATCGAGGCCGATGTAGTTCAGGCCGAACTCGCTGGCAGCGACTTCGCGGGGATCTTCTTCGGTCGTGTCACGCATGGCGGTCACGTCCTTCTGGCGATAGAGCGCGTTGTCATCGAAGTTAAACTTCGCATCGAGGGCCACGACTTGGTTGTCCGTGGTGATGGCCAGTGGGTTCACTTCCACGAGGGAGCAGTCGCTCTTGATGTAAAGATTCCAAAGCGCGGTGATGAGCTTCACGGTCTGGTTTGCCAGGGCGCCTTTGAGGCCGAGGGAGGCGGCCACCTTGCGGGCCTGATAGGCTTGCAGACCGAGCGCTGGATTGACGAACTCTTTAAAAATCTTCTCCGGGGTCTTCTCTGCGACTTCTTCGATGTTCATGCCGCCTTCCGTGCTGGCGATCAGCGCATGGCTGCTGCTCACTCGGTCGAAGAGGATGGCAAAGTAGTGTTCCTTGGCGATATCGACCGACTTGGCGATCAGCACCTTGCTCACCAGCTTGCCTTCCGGCCCGGTCTGGTGGGTGACGAGGGTCTGGCCGAGCATCTTGCCAGCGATGTCCTGGGCCTCAGCGGCGGTGTTGATGACATGCACGCCGCCTTTGAAGCCATTCTTGAAAGTTCCTTTGCCACGACCACCGGCGTGGACCTGAGCCTTCACCACGAGACCTGCACCGCCGAGCTCAGCGGCTACTTTGCCCGCTTCCTCCGCCGTCGAGGCGACTTTCCCGGGAGGGGTGGCGACGCCGAATTTATCAAAGAGTTCCTTGGCCTGGTATTCGTGGATGTTCATTGGAGAGAGAGGGGGGAAGGGCGGCGCGATAGTAGGAGCCACCGCCAGAGCGTCAAGTCACACAGTCTCAAATGTCGCTCTCATTTTGCTTGGCAAAAAGGTGACGCTTCGCTAGCACTGGC
>JBILPY010000443.1:0-4164 GCA_044373575.1 Prosthecobacter sp.
TCCTGAACTTCGACGACATCCGCCGCAGTATGGAGGGAGGGCTTTGGATCTGGCAGGATGAAGCCACACTCCAGCCCGCTCCACGCCGAAACTCCGAGCGCCTGCTCAAGCAGATCGTCAGGAAGCTGCCAGACTATCAATGGATGCTGGAGCATTGCCACCTCCTCCAGCTTGCCCGACGTGCGGCTCTCAATGCTGGCCCCGACTCCTCCCCAGCCGCACTACCCGATGAGAAAGCCGTCACCAAGGGAGTCCGCCTCGCCCAGGCGCTCTTCACCCGACTGAATCAATGGTGCCAGCAGCATCAGGCCAAGCTCATCGTCATCAACGTCGGTCTCGGCGAGGTTCATTGGTCGCCAAAGATCGGAGACAAAGAAGACGAGATGAATCGCGCCTTCATCACTGACGCACCAGCCTTCTTCACCAGCCTCGGAGTGCCCTTTGTGGACATGTCGGCTGAGTTGAAAGCCGCCGCCAAGGGCGATCTCAAACCCTTCCGTATCCCCGTGGATCTGCATTTCAATGAAGCAGGCCACGCCCTCTTTGCTGATGTCACCTGGCCTCATCTCGGCCCCTTGCTTGAGCCTCTCGCTGCCTTGCGTTCTGATTGAACCTCCACCACATTTCCAACCGTGATCAATCCCTTCAAAGAAGTTAACTGGAACCCCGACACTGCCGAACGCCGCTCGTTCGGCAAAAGCCTCATCATAGGCTTCCCCTGCCTTGCGCTCTTCTGGCTCATTATCGGTAGATACAGCTCTGGTGAATGGCATTTGGAGACAGCAGCGAAAGTCGCTGGTATCGGTGCAGGCTTGGGGGTGCTTTTCTACATCCTGCCTGCCATTGCCCGACCTTTTTATGTCGTGTGGTATTGCTTCGCCTGCTGCATCGGCCTCGTGATGGGAAATGTGATCCTCTCCGCCGTGTACTACATTTTTGTCACCGGCCTTGGCTTGATCCTCCGCGTCTGCGGGAAGAAACCGATCCGCAAGACCCTCGATAAAGAAGCCACCACTTACTGGCTCGATGCAGGTCAGCCGACTGATCCGCGCCGCTACTTCCATCAATTCTAAACCCCAAGCCATCCGCCATGAGTGAAGATAAAAACAACGCCTTCGAACAAGCCGGAAAGTCCGGTCAATCTGGTCTGATCTCCGAGTTCGTCCACTTCCTGAAGCACAACAAAAAGTTCTGGCTCATCCCGCTCCTCCTGGTGCTGCTGAGCATCGGCCTCCTCCTCATTCTTGGTGGCACGGCTGCGGCTCCGTTCATCTACACGCTTTTCTGATCCAGTGATGACTGGCAGACCTGGCAGCGCATGAAATCCATCCACCTCTGGGTCAGCGGCATCGAGGAGACTGGAGGCATCCAGCATTACTCTGCCTGCTGCGTACAGGCGCTGCGGGAGATCTACCCGCAGGCCCGGTTGCGCATCTTCAGCAAGAACGATGCGCAGTCAGACGCCGCCACTGGACTTCATGCCTTTGGCCGCTGGCGCGGGAAACTGCACACGCCTGCCTTTGCTGCTGCAGGACTCACGTGGGCCCTGCGGGAACGGCCTGATTTCATCTTTGCTACGCACCCGCATTTCATGAAGGCACTGGCACCGCTCACCCGACTCGGCATTCCCTGCCTGACGGCGGCGCATGGCATCGAGACATGGGGGCTGATGGGAGGACGCTTTGGCGCATCCCTTCGTCAGGCCACGGGTATCCTGCCGGTGAGTGCTTTCACGCGTGATGTCATCCATCGAGAGGCTCAGGTGCCCATGTCTCAGATGTGCGTCGTGCCAGATACCTTTCGGGAGGAAAACTTTGCCCCAGGGCCGAAGTCCGCCGCTCTACTCCATCGCTATGGATTGAAGCCAGATCAGCCCGTCGTCCTCACCATCGGACGTCTCTCGGCCAGCGAGCGCTACAAAGGTCAGGATCAAATCTTGCTCGCGATGCCATCCTTGATCCGCGAATTGCCCGACCTGCACTACATCATCGGCGGTCGTGGCGATGATGAGCCGCGACTCCGCCAGCTTTGCGCTGAGCTGGGTCTGGAGAAGAATGTCACCTTCACCGGCTTCATTCCAGAAGCTGAACTCGCTGACCACTACCGCCTCGCCGATCTTTATGTCATGCCGAGCACAGGCGAAGGATTCGGCATTGTCTATCTCGAATCTCTGGCCTGTGGTCGCCCATGCCTCGTCGGAGATGCAGACGCTTCCCCCGAAGCCATCGACCATGGCAGACTTGGCTTCATCGTGTCGCCGCGAGACACCTCTCAGATAGCCTCCGCCATCCTGAGCTTCTTCCGCCGTCAGCATGGCAAACCCTGGCTGCATGAGCCTGAGACGTTGCATCGTGAAGTGGTGAAGCTCTATGGTCAGCAGGCCTTTCGTGGCTACTTGCAACAGGCTCTGAGCGAGCTGCTACCCTCCTAAAAACCATGTGCGGCATCGCTGGCATTCTAAAAAGCTCTCCTGACACGGATGTGCTGCGGCAGAGACTGTTTCGGATGCAGATCGCGCTGCATCATCGTGGGCCGGATGACTCGGGGCTTTGGCTGAATCAGAAGGGCAGCATCGGGCTGGCGCATACGCGGCTGTCCATCCTCGATCTCTCGCCGGGCGGGCATCAGCCGATGGTTTCCCGCGATGGTCGTCGAGCCATTTGCTTCAATGGTGAGATCTACAATTTCCGCGAGCTGCGCAATCGACTGGAGCGTCGCGGCATTAGCTTCCGCAGCCAATCCGACACCGAAGTGCTGCTGCGTCTCTATGAAGATGAGGGCGAGGCGATGGTCGAGCGGCTGCGCGGGATGTTCGCCTTCTGCATCTGGGATGAGGACAAGCAGCAGGCGCTGCTGGCGCGTGACCCGCTCGGCATCAAGCCACTGTATTTTCATGAAGCTGCGGGCATGCTGGCCTTCGCGTCGGAACTGCGTGCGTTGACGAGCAGCGGGATGTTCCAGCCCACGCTGGATGCCGCCGCCGTGCAGCGCTACTTTGAGGCAGGCACAGTGCCGGAGCCGATGACTCTGGTGAATGAAGTGCGGATGCTGGATGCGGGGCATCTCGTGATTTGGAAACCTAACGCGGAGCCTGTGTGCCGTCCGTTTTGGCAGCTCGATTTCAACTCCAGCGCCGCCATCGAAGATCCCGTAGCACACACTCGTGAGGCCTTGATCGACAGCGTGCGGCATCACTTCGTTAGTGATGTGCCGGTCGGCATCTTTCTCAGTGGCGGCATCGACTCCACGGCTCTGCTGGCTTTGGCGAATGAGACCGGGCATCAAGGCATCCGCACCTTCTCCATCGCCGTCGATGACGAGGCGGCAGACGAGAGTGCCATCGCCCGACGCACGGCGGAGCATTTTGGCTCGGAGCATCACGAAATGCGGCTGGATGCGGGTGTGGCGCGTGGGCTCTTCGAGCGCTTCCTCGGGCACCTTGACCAGCCGACCATTGATGGACTGAACACTTTCACCGTCTCCTCACTGGCTCGTGAGCATGGGATGAAGGTCGTGCTCAGTGGTCTCGGTGGCGATGAGCTATTCGGCGGCTACTCCAGCTTCACGAAGATCCCGAAAATGCTGCGCTGGCATCCCATCCTGCGGCGGCTTCCCGGCATGATGGGCCTGCTGCCGTATGGCAAGCCGCAGCATCGTCGGCTGGCGGACTTCCTGCGTTCTCCAGGGACGGTGGAGGATGCGTTTGGCGCGCTTAGGGGGATTTTCTCGAAGGGGGAGGCGGAGGCTCTCACGCGGTGGATTTCGGGAAGTGGTTCTCAGTTCTCAGTTCTCAGTTCTCAGTTGGATCAGACAACAGAGAACAGCGAACCGGGAACAGCGAACCACATCAGCGAACTCGAACTCACCCGCTACATGCGCAACCAGCTCCTGCGTGACAGTGACGTGATGAGCATGGCGCACGGCTTGGAATTGCGGGTGCCTTTCGTGGACCGGCTGCTCGTGGAGCAAGTGACTCAGATCCCTGCGGCACAGCGGATGCGCGGCCACAAGGCGTTGCTGACGGATGCCGTTCCCGAGGTGCCGGAGTGGGTCGTGAATCAGCAGAAGCGCGGGTTCCTCTTTCCCTATCAAAAGTGGCTCGGCAGCGAGTGGGGAGATGCTTTCAAAAAGGCCACGGCTGGTGCGCCTGTCTCCATGCCGAAC
>JBILPY010000444.1:0-4151 GCA_044373575.1 Prosthecobacter sp.
ACTGTGCCGAAGCGCAGCGTGTGGCCGTAAATCAGCCATGGAAGCACGGTGAGAAGTGAGATTGCGAGTGCCACGCCCCAAGTGCGCCGAGAGGAGTTGGCTGATGTCTCATGTGTGCTGGGTTGAAGTGCCATAAGGTGTGCAGGTTGCTGCAACCACATTGGCAGTAACCTGCCCACTCTGGCAAAACACTGTGTCTGTAGCGGTGGACACCATGAAGATGTCATGCGCCACTCTCGTCGGCTTGCAGATACTGCGCTGTGGCGCTGCAGAGCTGGAGCATGGCCTTGATGCGGGCACGACAAGTCTCGACGGTGGATTCGCCAAGATGGCGGGCGTCAGCGATTTCCCGGGTGCTCAGGTTAACGATGAGTACCTCTCCGCGTCCTCTTCCTCATCCCACAGGGCTGGCGGCCTTGATGGCTTCGAGCTCTTCCCAGCGGGCATATAGCCGGGCGACCTTGGCTTTCGCGGTGTCGAGTTCTTCGCTGAGGTCGGAGGCTTCCTGAGAGCGGGTGATGTAGAAGCTGGGGTCGTTCAGGATGGCGTCGATGGACTGCACTTTTTCCTCGGCGGTGAGGATGTCGGCCTCGATGGTTTCCAGCTCGCGCAATTCTTTGAAGCTGATCTTGCGGGCCTTAGGCTTGGCAGCGGCTGGGGCGGCTTTGGCGGGTTCGACCCAGGCTTTGAGCTTGGCTTCGCGCTCGCGGCGCTTTTCCAGGTAGTAGCTGAAGTTGCCGGTCTGGACGTGGACTCCAGCATCTTCGAAAGCGATGATCTGATCACACACGCGGTCGAGGAAGTAACGGTCATGGCTGACGACGATGACGCTGCCATCGAAGCTGCTGATGGCCTCCTCCAAGATGCGCAGGCTCTGGAGGTCGAGGTCGTTCGTGGGTTCATCGAGCACGATGACGTTGCCGCCGCGCTTGAGCACTTTCGCCAGCATCAGGCGGGCGCGCTCGCCACCGGAGAGGCGGTCCACGCGTTCGTTGGTGCGGTCGTCGTTGAAGAGGAAACGGCGGAGGTAGCTGCGCGCGCTGAGCTTTTGCGTGCCAAAGAAGACGGTCTCGTCCTGATCGGCCACTTCGGCGAGCACGGTGCCTTTCCCCGCGATCTGCATGCGGGCCTGGTCGATGTAGTTGAAGGAGATCTTTTTGCCGATAGTGACGCGGCCTTCATCGGGGGCGCGCTCGCCCATGCAGATGCGCAGCAGGGTGGTCTTGCCTGCGCCGTTGCGGCCGACGATGCCTGTGCATTCGCCGGGCTTCAGGGAGATGTTCAGATGGCGGAAGAGCCAGCGCTCCTTGCCCTGTTCGTCGATGACCATGCCGCCCATGTCTTCGAGATCGACGGCGACGTTTCCCATCTCCAGTGCAGGTGGGAGGAGGAGGTCCATCTCGCGCTCTTCGGGCGGGGCTTGCTGGCCTTCGATTTCATAAAAGGCTTCCAAGCGGCTGCGCTGCTTTGTGCCGCGTGCTTTGACTCCGGCGCGCACCCACTCGAGTTCGGTGCGCAGGAAGCGCTGACGGCGGCGCTCGCCCTGCTCGGCGATCTGCTGGCGCGCGGCTTTGCTCTCCAGATAGGCAGTGTAGTTCCCCTCGTGCGAGTAGCAGCGGCCTTCGGAAAGCTCGATGATGCGCGTGGCGATGACATCGAGGAAGTAGCGGTCATGGGTGACGAAGATGACGGCGCCGGGGAAACTCTTCAGGTAATCTTCCAGCCAGCGGATGGACTCGGAGTCGAGATGGTTCGTCGGCTCATCCAGCAGCAGCAAGTCTGGCTGGG
Organism: Prosthecobacter sp.; assembly: GCA_044373575.1. Classification (GTDB taxonomy): domain Bacteria; phylum Verrucomicrobiota; class Verrucomicrobiia; order Verrucomicrobiales; family Verrucomicrobiaceae; genus Prosthecobacter. The sequence goes on from JBILPY010000444.1 coordinate 1,789, forward strand.
CGACCAAGGCGCGACAAAGGGCGACGCGGCGTTTTTCTCCACCAGATAAAGGTGCCACGAGGGCATCGAGAGGTGGTGCGGAGAGCGCTGTGGTGATGGACTTGATGCGTGTGTCGAGGTTCCAACCATCGGCGACTTCGATCTGATGCAGCATCTCGGAGAGCTCGGCCTCGCTGCCTTCGCCATCTTCATAGCGCTGGATCATGCGGACGAGATCGGCAGCGCCGGACTGGATGTTTTGCAGGACATTGCCGGTGCCATCGAGTTCGAATTCCTGTGGCAGGTAGCCGACGCGCAGACCGCGCTGCATGGAGAGATCGCCTGTGTCGGGTCGCTCGACTCCGGCGAGGATTTTCAGCAGGCTGGTCTTGCCGCAGCCATTGCGCCCGACGAGGCCGACCTTCTCTCCTTCATTCACGGCGAGGGTGATGCCTTCGAGGAGGCGCTGATTACCGTAGCTGAGAGTGAGTTCGTTGGCGGAGAGCATGGGGGAAGAAGACGCGGAGAGGGGAGGCGCGGAGAAGAGGGAGGCTTCCTTGGACTCGCCAGAGCGGTTTGCCAAGGCGTGGCTTACTTCTCTTTCAGCACCCAGACGCCTTCCCAGTGCTCGGGAGGCTCGGTGATGAGGGTCTCGCAGCGTTTGCGGTAGAGGTGCGTGAGGTCGTCGTCGAGACCGGTGATGGCGGCGTCTTTGAAATGATGGAGCGCTTTCTGGAAGTGACCGGCGCGGAATGCGACGATGCCTGCTTCGAAGTCGTCGAGCCCGGCGGGCGGTGCGACGTTGCTGCCGCTGAGCACGGCGTGGATTTGCACGGGGACTTTCTTCCCCTTCACCACGACGAGATCGGCACTACGAAAGACGAAGTGCTCGACGGTCTTTTCCCACACGGGCTGGCTGACGAGGATGTCCACGCCGTATTGTTTCGTGGCGCTTTCGAGACGGGCGCTGGTGTTTACGCTGTCGCCGATGGCGGTAAATTCCATCTTCGCGGGGGAGCCCATGTTGCCTACAATGGCACTGCCTTGATGAATGCCGATGCCGATGGCAAGCGGCGGCTGACCTTCTTTGGCCCAGCCGTGATTCAGATCGTCGAGCCCCTCGCGCATTTTAAGAGCGGTCTCGACGGCGAGACAGGCGTCCTCTGCAAGGGCTTCGTCGGTGGCTTCATCGCGGATGCGGCCCCAGACGGCCATGATGGCATCGCCGATGAATTTATCGATGCTCCCCTGCCTGCCGAAGGTGATCTCGACCATGCGTTCGAGGTATTGGTTAAGTTGCCGCACGAGCTTGTCAGGCGGGTGCCTTTCCGAGAGACTGGTGAAGCCACGCAGGTCGGAGAAGAGCACGGTGATCTCACGCTCCACACCGCCGAGAGTGCGGAAGTAGGAGTCGGGCTTGCGCAGGATCTCGTCCGCCATGTCGGGGGAAAAGTAGCGAGTGATGGCGCTGCGGAGCTTTTCCTTCTGCCGCCGCTCCAGCACGAAGTCCCAGCCCAGGGCAAACAAGCCGGTGCTGCTCCAGGCGAGCAGGGGAGTGAGCATGGGAAGGACGATCCCCCATATGTCGAAGGCGTGTTGCTGGACCCAAAGAGCGCCGAAGCCACCGGCGATGAGCACAAGCAGGGAGAGAAGAGGTTTCTTGAAAAGGATAACCAAGAGAGCCGCTGCGAGTGCGGCGATGCCGATCCCGCTCTGCACCCAGCGTGTGGGAGCCTCACGCAGAAGCTCACCCGCCTTCAAGGAAGCGCAGACTTGAGCGTGGACCTGCACGCCGAAGAGCTCCCCGACTGGTGTGGCGACGGAGTCCTGAAAATGCCGCGCGGTGGGGCCAACGAAGACGGTCTTGCCCGCGAAGAGGCCGGGTTTGACGTAGTTGCTCTCCCAAATGTCGGGCACGAAGACTTCGTGCAGCGACATGGGTGCGTAGGCCGTGGGATCGCCGAAACGCACAGCATGAAACTCGGAGTCGAGTGTGCCTGGTTTTCCGCCAAGGGCATTGGCGGAGAGTGAGGGGAGTCTGTCGGCGAGGTCTTCTGTGAGAGAAAATTCGGTGCGCACGCGACGGACCACGCTGTCGCCATCTGGCCAGTAGGTGAGGAAGCCGATTCGAGGGTCGATGGGCCGGGTCTGCGGAAGTAGAGCATCCGTGGGCATGACGAGATTCTCCACCACACTGCCGCGAAGCAGTCGTGTCTCGATGTCTGCGCCGATGACGACTTTGTCTCGGTGCCTTTCCAAAGCCTCGCGCAATGCCTGATCATACTCGGGGTGGTCCGGCGTGGGGGTGGCGAACATCAAGTCAAGCACGACTTTTTTTGCCCCGGCCTCGATAAGGCGGTCGAGCAGGTGGGCATAAACCTCGC